>NZ_CP147250.1:600000-827500 GCF_017316305.2 Enterococcus sp. DIV1094 | reverse complement strand
GCCAACAGATGTCGTTCTGTTTTAGTAAAGCAATATAGTCAAATCTGTATTTTATTAATTTATACATTGGGAGGAAGTAACAGAATGGTCAAATTTATTCATGCGGCAGATTTGCACATGGATCGTTCGTTTGAAGGATTAGTTGGAATCGATGAAAAAGTTCAAAAAAAATTACTACGGGCCAATTTGACCGTACTTGAAAACATTGTGGAACAAGCAATCCAACATCAAGTTGATTTTGTATTACTTGTAGGAGATAGCTTTCATCAACATCGTCCTTCATTAAAGATCCAAAAGCATTTTTCAGAACAAATCAAGCGCTTAGCAGAACAGAATATCCCGGTTTTTTTAACATTCGGGAATCATGATTTTTACCAAAAAGAGCGGTATTGGTTTGAATTTCCTGAAAATCTTTCTTTATTTACCTCAGAAAGTGTCGAGACACAACAAATGACGACAAATGCTGGTGAAACTGTGGCACTTAGCGGTTTCAGTTATACAAAACAGTGGATCACTGAGGAAAAAGTCCAAGAATTTCCAGCACGTTTTTCTGTTGATTACCATATTGGACTCTATCATGGTGAAATTGGAACTATTCAAGGAAATTATGCGCCATTTCAACCTACACAAATGGAAGCAAAAGGCTATGATTATTGGGCGCTAGGGCATATCCACGTGCCCACTAAATTGAATGAAAAAGGAACGATTCTATATCCTGGTGCTCCACAGGGGCATACTAAAAAAGAAGAATCATCTACTTCAGTCGTTCTAGTTGAACTTCATGGAGCGACTTGTCAAACGACTCCTTTAAAGGTTGCGGAAGTTTATTGGGAACGCAAGCAACTTTCTCTCAAAGAAGTGAGAGAAACGACGGATGTATTGAAGAAAATCCAACAAGAATTGATCGAACCAAGTACTATGACGCTTGTTGAAATTGAATTTATTGATTTTGAACATTTAAGCGAAGAGATATTGGAACGTATTCACTCTGGAGAATTATTAGATTATTTGAAAGAAGAAATGAACCGAAAATTTTTGAATTTGGTTATTTGGCGTATATCTACTTTAGAAAGAGAAAATGATGCAAAAATTTCTTTATCCGCATCGTCGCTGATGTTTGACCAATTATTTGAAAATTACCAAGCGAGAGAAGACTTTCAGCATATACTCCAAGAAGCCTATACAAATCAAGAGGCAGTGAAAGTGTTGAATCTACTACCGGATTTTCAAGAATCTACGTTACAAAAGGCCCAAGAAATCATTCGCCAAGACTTTTTGTTCGAGGGGGATACTGAATGAACATATTAAAGATCGAAATAGCAGCTTTTGGAAAATGGCGACAACAAACTTTTGATTTTAGCTCTGGCAATCAGTTGATTTATGGTGAGAACGAAGCGGGAAAATCGACGATCTATCAATTTATCCAAGCAATTCTTTTTGGCTTTCCTTCTAAAGGAAAGAAAAAGAAAGACTATACACCTAGAGATGGCTCTGCATATGGTGGGAAAATATGGTTGGAACATCCTATCCATGGAGAAATCTATGTTGAAAGGTATAAGCAACAGAATCGAGGGAAAGCGAAGGTCACGTTCAATGGTCAAAGTGGGAGCGATGAACTCTTGGAAAAACTACTATCACCTTTGACAAAGGAGTTGTTCAAACAGGTTTTTACGTTTCAACAAGAGCAACTAAGTGAACTCGCCCACTTAACAGAAAAAGAATTGCATGATGCGCTGATCTCATTAGGAATCACTGGAAGTTCACATGTCTTTCAAAAAAGACAAGAATATTATCAATCAGCAGATAAGCTGTTTAAGCGAAAAGGGCAAAAATTAGTGATCAATCAGCGTCTGAATGAATGGAAATACCTCCAAGAAAAGATTCGGCAGAAGCAAGAGCAAGAGGCGATCTATAGTGAATGGATCATGGAAGAGCAACGGCTGGCAGAACAACAACAGCTCTTATTGCATGAAATCGAACAAGTTGATCAAAAACTTACCTTATATCATCAACAAGAATTGAATTTTTCTTTATATGAAGAATGGCAATCACTGAAAAATAGTATGCTGGCAGAAGTACCAGATGAATCATTGATACAAGACTTAGAAGTATTTACCAAGCGTTATCAACAAATGAATGAACGTCTGGAGGAACTCGAGGCTTCCTTAGAACGACATAGTGGAATGGATCAGCAATCTGCACGCTATTATTTCTACTTAGAGCAAGAACAAGAACTAAAAGCACTCCAACAAAAGCAATTTTCCACTGAGCAATTAATGAGTGAATGGCAAAGACTGCAAGTAGAAACGAGAGAAACCGAGTCTGAATTGAAAGTCTTAGAACAGCGTTGGCGTTGGGATCGATTGCAACGACCACAAGAATTTCTTGAAGATGAAGAGTGGCGATCTTTGTATACGATGTCGCAACAATTAAACGATCAATACAATCAGTTAGCGATTCGTTTTGATATTGTGAAGGAACAGCAGCAAACGCTAGAAGCAGAGATCAATGACTTAGAAGTTGCCCACCCGCTGTTGATTCAAGCAAGACCAATTCAAGAAAAACCAGAAAAGCAGTCCTTTTTGAAATTTTATCTTGGTGCTGTAGTGCTAGCTGTAGTGGGCTTATTCTTACCTATGCCATGGAAAATCTTAGGGCCGTTGCTTGCTTTAGGAGTGGTTGGCTATCCATTGACTCGTAAAAACGCGAAGACAACGACTGATCAAGGATTACCAGAAATCAAAGGGAAATGGCAAGAGAAACTAGGACAACTGGATATCGTATTGGCACAATTAGAAGAAATCAATCAAACGATCAATGAGAACAAACGTAAGCGACAAAACTTGGCACAAGCAGTTGCTGATTTTGCGTATACTCATTCATTAGGGTCGATGAATACGGTTGAAACGATGAAAAATGATGGCCAAGAAGTAACAGATTACCAAAAACTTTTTGCTGTTTTTCAAAAGAAACAAGAACGGGAACGAGAAATCCAAGAACAGCTCTTACAGATAGAAGGGGCATTTGACCTAGCAAAAGAGTGGTTACCACTCCAACATCAATCACTTTCTGAAAAAATGGATCTGTTAGCAACGTTTATCCAAGAAATGGAACAAATGAAGTATGCTAGAAGCTATCAACAAAATACTTTATTGAAACAAGAAATCAACGCCCTGAAAAAGAAACAAAAAATGTGGTTGGAAGAACACAAGGAGCAGTTTATTGCGGCGAACCTTTCTTATCCGTCAGAAGTACCGATCTTTTTACAAAAAGCGGAAAAAACGAAACAACAACAAGCCCGTTTTGAAGAACTGAATCAGATCCTTTCACCAATATTTAAACACACGATAACTTACGGACAGTTACAAACTCAGCTTGCTCGTGAATCCGAACGTTTACAAGAACTAAAACGAGAAGAAAGTACGAAGAGTGAACAACGCCAACGATTGCAGCTGCAAATCGAGGGTCTACAACAAGATGGAACATTAGATGAGTTGTACCAGCAAGAGAGTTTGCAAAAAGCGCAACTACAAGCCTTGTTTGAGGAGTGGGGAGGCTTGGTGATTGCGGGGACATTTTTAGGTGATCTTTCAACGGAATTAAGTGAGAGACAGCTACCTCAGTTACTTAAATTAGCTGGTGATTATCTCAGTGTCCTTACTGACAGACAATACCAAGAAATAAGCTTGAAAAATGATACATTGACGCTAATGAATGGTACGGATGAGTTTCCGATCTATGAACTCTCAACAGGAACAAAGGACCAGATGATCATGGCGATGCGGTTTGCTTATCTTGCTTTGGAAGCCAAACGAGCGATTTGTCCAGTGATCATTGATGATGGTTGGCTACACTACGATCATAAGAGAAAATATCGTTTAGCTAAATTATTAGCTGAATTTAGTAAAACCTATCAAGTAATCTGCTTGTCTTCTGACCAAGAAATGGTAAGCTATTATCATGAGCTAGAACAATCTGTGAGAAAGTTAGAAGGTGCAAATAGTGAAAAAAATACGTGAATTAGTCGTTGATGAACAATTCGAGCAATTTGTTTTGATCAAAAATGCAGATGTCAGAATCGCTAAAAATGGCAAGAAATTTATCGCTTTTACGTTTCAAGATACATCAGGAACGATCGATGGTAAATATTGGGATGCGTCAGAAGATGAAATCAAAAAATTTACGCCGGGAACAGTCGTCTTTTTAAATGGTAAACGAGAGGTCTATCAAGGGAATCCTCAAGTAAAGATCTTGCACATGCGTTTAACGAGAGTCGATGAACCAAGTGATCCAAGTTTGTACATGGAACGAGCGCCATTGAAAAAAGAAGAAATGGAAGAAGAAATCAATCAATTGTTATTTGAAATCACAAATGCACATTGGAATCGTATCGTGCGTTACTTATTAAACAAATATCAAAAACAATTTTTTGAATATCCCGCAGCGAAACGAAATCATCACGCCTTTGCTAGTGGCTTAGCATTCCATACCGTATCAATGTTGCATTTAGGTAAAGCAATCGCAGATGAATATCCTGAGTTGAATCGACCGTTACTTTATGCAGGGATCATCCTACACGATTTAGGGAAAGTGATTGAATTATCTGGTTCAATGGCAACAGAATACACGTTAGCCGGTAATTTAGTAGGACATTTAGTTTTAGTGGATGAAGAAATCACGAAGGCTTGTTTAGCATTGAAAATCAGCGAAGATGAAGAGGATGTACTGATTTTGCGTCATATGGTGCTATCACATCATGGGTTACTTGAATATGGTTCACCCGTTCGTCCTAGGATCATGGAAGCTGAAGTTTTACATCAAATCGACACGATCGATGCTTCGATGCAAATGATGACTACTGCGATTCGTCAAACAGAGCCAGGAAAGTATACGGATCGGATATTTGGCTTAGATAATCGTAGTTTTTATGTACCAAAACAAAAATGATGAATATGATTTAAAAGATATGTATCAATTAATTGATAGCATATCATTGGTTTTAAAGATGTTGGCAAATATTGCCGACATCTTTTTTTAAATGTCCACTATCCTTTAGTAAAAAAGCTAATAGAAACAAAAAAGTGGCTAGGAAGAGTTTCTTCCTAACCACTTTTTGAATACTTTCTCAAGTAATCATTGTTTGATACATCGATTATTCGTTTGTAGATTCAGTTGTGCTTTGCTCTGTTTCTGATGCTTCAGTAGAATCAGTAGATTTTGTTTCAGAAGTCTTTGTTTCAGAGCTTTCTGTTGCTGAGTCTTCAGTTGAAGTTGTATTTGTTGTAGCTGTAGTAAATGGTGTCAAGATGTTTTGGAATGCGTCATCTTTGATTTTCACATTTGCTTCTTTTAGTTCTTCACCGATTACTTTTGTTGTAAATTCACTGTCATTTACTTTTGCTTGAGTCGCAATTTCTTCTAATTGATCTTTGAATTTATCCATGTCGTTACCTTTATCTTGGTTTTTGACCATTTTCACGACATAGTATTCTGTAGCATAAGTAGAAGTGTTTGTTGCAGTGATCACATCTGAGATCTCACCGTCTTTAAGTTTGAAAGCAGCTTCTTTGACTTCTGCTGGAACAGTTTGTGTTTCTGAATCAAACTTGATGTTCCCACCATCGTCTTTTGTTGTATCAGTTGATTTTTCTTTTGCTAGCTCTTCGAAATCTTTGCCGTCGTCAGCTGATTTCTTCACTTCTTTTGCTTCGTCTTCACTAGCAACTTTGATGATTTGTGCTTCTACTTCTGGATGGAATGTTTCCCAAGTTTTCTTCAAGTCTTCGTCTGTCAATTTTACGTGAGATTCAATCCCTGCTTTGAAGACAAGGTTGTTGCGAAGGAAGTCTTTGTAGCTTTCTTCAGTAAAACCAGCTGCTTCTAATTGTGACTCGAAGCTATCGCCGTAAGTTTCTTTCGTTTTATCGAATTCAGCATCTACTTCTTTATCAGATACTTTATCGCTGTATTTACTGTTAAATACATCATAGATGACCATTTGTTGAAGTAATTGTTGGTTTGCTGATTCAGATTTTGCTTTCTCATAAAAATCAGCGACGGTGATCGTACCGCCTTTCATGGTTACGATATCCTTATTTGTATCCCCGCCACCAGAACAAGCTGCTAGTGTTAGAATAGCTAACGCACTTGTCGCAGCTAAAATTATTTTTTTCTTTTTCATTTAAAATTTGCACTCCTGTAATTTATTATTGGTTTTCACAAATATAACTATACCATAACTACCGGTGAATAAAAACGTTCTGCCCGATAGTTTCAAACAAAATTCAAATTTTTGTCACATTCCAATCATCTTGATACATAAAAAAGACATATACATAACAAAAGTGCTTGGTTTTTGCTCATTATTGCACGTCTGTCAAGGATTCAGGGAAATGCGAAGACAGTTTTTCTGCTTGCTCTTGAATCTGCATAACTCGTGGCTCAGCTTGAAATTTAAAATTTTCAATGTCTTTTTCAATCGATTCTTGAAAAGTTGGAATAACGGTTTCAGCTGTTCTTTTTGTTTCGGATAACGCTTGTTTAAAATGATTCAAACTGTTATTTAATTCGTTGGTCAATTCCGTTGCTTCATCTAATTCTTCAATCAATTTTTCTCTTGTTTCATTTCCACTCCGCGGGGCAAATAATAATCCAGCTGCGGCACCGGTAACGGCACCGAAAGCTAGTCCTTTTAGAAAATTTTTAACCATGCTTCATCACCTGCTCTTTGATTTGCTCTTGGATGGCAGTCATCTCTTCTGCTGTATAATCTGCTTGATGGTTCCCAAAGTGGATGGAGAAATCATCTTGTTTGCTATAGCGCGGAATCAAATGGATATGGGAATGGAAAACGGTCTGATAAGCTAATTCACGATTATTGTTGATAATATTCAACCCCTCCATTTCAGGAAATGCTTTTTCGATCGAACGAGCGATTTTGGGAATGCGAGCAAAAACATCACTCGCCAATTCTTCATTGTATTCAAAGATATCAGTGACGTGTTCTTTAGGAATAATCAACGTGTGACCTTTAGTTGATTGAGAAATATCTAAGAACGCATAGATTTTTTCATCTTCATAGATCTTGTAGCTCGGGATTTCTTGTTTGATGATTTTACAAAATATACAATTGTCCATATTAAAAACACCTTTCTTCCGTTCAAATTTCGTTACCTCAACTTTAACATAAGTTCATGAGAATGTGCGTAAAAAATAATTGGACGTGATTTTCTTCGTGGTATAATGAGAACAGTATATTAACGGAGGAAGAAAGATGAGTTTAAATATTGAACATGTTACAGGTGGTTATGGACATTTACCTGTTTTGAAAGATATCAGTTTTACCGTTCAGCCAGGAGAGATGGTTGGATTGATCGGGTTGAATGGCGCCGGAAAAAGTACAACGATCAAACATATCATTGGTTTGTTGCAACCGACGAAAGGGAAAATCGAAATCAATCAATTAACTCTAAAAAAGGATGTTGAAAGCTATCGTAAGCAAATTGGGTATATTCCTGAAACACCTTCATTATATGAAGAACTTACGTTAAAAGAACACATCGAAGTGACGGCTATGGCCTATGATATTCCAATGGATGTTGCGATGAAACGGGCAGACAAGTTGTTACAGACATTTCGTTTGTCCAACCGTTTAGAGTGGTTTCCTGCCAATTTTTCAAAAGGGATGAAACAAAAAGTCATGATTCTGTGTGCTTTTTTGATTGAGCCATCATTGTATATCATTGACGAACCGTTTCTCGGTCTGGATCCACTGGCAATCAATGCGTTGCTGGAATTGATGGTTGAAATGAAAAATGAAGGATCAGGTATTTTGATGTCTACGCATATTTTAGCAACTGCTGAAAAATATTGTGATCGTTTTGTCGTTCTCCATGAAGGAGAAATCCGAGCAGATGGCACGTTGGCAGAGTTACAAGTTGCTTTTCAGATGCCAGAAGCGTCACTAGATGAAATCTACATCGCGCTGACGAAGGAGCAAGGTTATGAGTGAATTTTTTCAAAAAAGACTAGCAAAACATCATAAAAAAATGATGAAATACTTACGCTATGTGTTCAACGATCATTTTGTATTGGTCTGTTTGTTTTTGATTGGGGGATTAGGGCTTTATTATTCTAACTGGTTAAAAACACTTCATGCACCTTTTTCAATTGGAGGGGTCATCGTTTCAGTGATCTGGTTGCTTTGCTTATTCGTTGGAAAAATTGCGACTTTTGCGGAGCCTGCGGATCTCGTTTTTCTTTTACCAAAGGAAAACGAGATGAGAGGATATTTGCAACGAGCATTTCGCTATTCTTGTATTTTTCCGCTGGTTTTTCTAGGGCTTGTAGGCGGATTTGCGATGCCGTTGGTCGTTGTTTCGACGCAACAACCTTTTTCAATGTTTTTTGTGTATCTACTTATATTATGGAGTTTGAAGTCTAGTCATTTACAAGTGAAACGTGCTGATTTTTATCGTTTGGAAGAAATACGAAAAAATCTGTTCAAACATGGTTGGTGGCTATCGTCTTTCGCTATCTTACTGCTCTCTTTTTATGGGAATATCTGGGCGGGATTAGTTCTTTCAAGCGTGCAAGCGGTCGTTTATTATATGTTCTTGTGGAAAAATATGTCCGCCCATTTGGACTGGGAAAAAATGATCCAGTTAGAAAAACAACGGTTGCACCAAATCTATCAATTCATCAACTTGTTTACAGATGTGCCGGAGATCACTGCGAAAGTCAAAAGACGTCGCTATCTTGACCCTGTGTTACAAGGAATCAAAAAAGAAACAAAAAACACATACCTTTATTTGTTTGCTAGACGTTTTGCCAGAGGGTCAGACTTTATCGGCTTATATATGCGTTTGACAGTGATCGGTTCGATCATTATCGCAGGAATCAACGATCTATACTTTACTTTAGGTATTGGTTCACTCTTTCTGTATTTGATCGGGTTTCAGTTATTACCTTTATACAGTCAATTTCGCTATATGATCTTGGTCCAATTGTATCCTATTCAGGAAAGTCAAAAACAAGGAGCAATCCAACGTCTCTTGACATGGCTTTTGGCTTTTGTTGCTTTATTATTCGGTTTGATTGCTGCGGTTGTCCTTGAAGGAAACGAAAGATGGCTGCCAATCTTGGTCTATCTTGTTGTCACTGGACTCTTAATCAAATGGTACGTGCCAACTCGTTTAAAGAAACTTGCGGAGTAGTAGTTGAAAAATAAGCTGAAAAACTTCATTTTTTTATAATGAATGTATATGTCATGTAGGAAAGTCCGAAATCACTTTATGTTTTTTCGAACTTTCCTCTTTTTTGATCCTGTAAAAATCGTGTGTAATTTATCTAAAGTACGAGAATAAATCGCCCGACACTTTTTTATTTTGATAAAAGTTGGTTTTTTAGAGAGTAAAACATGGAAAAAGAACGTATATGTGCTTGACGTTCAAGACTTGGGCGACTAGAATAATAGGTACTGCAAACATATAGTAGAGGACGGGAGAATGCGCGATGGAGTTTCAGTTAGACCAAGAGTGGCGGTTACGCCCCATCAAAGGTGACACAGGAAAAACATACATAGGCATGCGTGATAAAGACAAAGTTTTTATCAAGAGAAACACAACGCCAATGCTCGCTGCACTCTCTCGTGAAGGCATTACGCCGAAATTAGTGTGGACAAAGCGAACAGGGGATGGCGATACGTTGACCGCACAAGAGTGGCTAGAAGGCCGCTTGTTGACGCCTAATGAGATCGGTCAAAGAAATGATGTCATAGATGTGCTGTATCATTTACATCATTCGACGTCTTTAAAAACGATGCTTTCTCGGATCGGTGGTAGGGTATTGACACCTCAGAAAATGCTTCAATATTATGAACAAGATTTACCCGATAGCTTAAAAAATAATCAATTTTTGCAACTTGTTTATCGCTATTTATGCCAACAAGTCCCTTCTGTGGACAAAGAGAAACTAGCAGTCGTCCATGGCGATGTCAATCATCGGAATTGGTTAGTCTGTAAAAATTATTTATATCTAGTTGATTGGGATTCGATAATGTTCGCTGATCCTGCTGTGGATATTGCGACTATTCTAGGAAATTACGTGCCTTTGTCTAGCTGGAACCAATGGTTGATCAGTTATGGTATCCGACCAACAGATGAGATTTTAGAAAAGTTACATTGGTATGCGGTGATGAATTTATTACAAGAAATCACCCGCTACTGTAAACGTGAAGATTATCGACGAATGAATGAAGAGATTTTACAACTTAAACGTATTTTTAGTGGTTAAGCTCGGATATTCAGTTGATTTTTTTGTTTTTAGGGGCAAGACTCCTAGCAATTTAGGCTAAAATAAGTAGAATTTAAGGAACAATCTTTGATAGGAATAGAGAGGAAGAAAAAGATGCGTGTTCGTAACCGACCAAATGCAGCAGAAATGCTAGCCGCTCATCCAGAGATCGTCATCAGTGAGCCAACAAAATGGCGAGGGAAATGGAAAGAATTGTTTGGCAATGATCAACCAATCCATATTGAGATCGGTATGGGAAAAGGCCAGTTTATTACTGGGATGGCAAAAGCTCATCCAGAAATCAATTATATCGGGATCGAAATGCAAGTGAGTGTCGTTTCCATTGCGTTAGACAAAGTATTGGAAGAACCGCTACCTAATTTGAGATTATTACATGTGGATGGTTCCGCTTTGACTGAGTACTTTTCAGAAAATGAAATCGATCAAATTTATTTGAACTTTTCGGATCCGTGGCCTAAAAAAAGACATGAGAAACGACGGTTGACGTACCGTACATTCTTAGCTGTCGATGAAGAGATCTTAAAACCAAATGGTGAGATCCACTTCAAGACAGATAATCAAGGATTGTTTGAGTATTCATTGGCTAGTTTTTCACAGTACGGCATGCGCCTGAAAAAAGTCTGGCTTGATTTACATCAAAGTGATTTTGAAGACAATATCATGACAGAATATGAAGAGAAGTTCTCTTCTCGAGGACAACGGATCTATCGTGTAGAAGCACAATTTGTAGATAAAAACAAATAGAAAAAAGAAGAGAATGGGAACAACAAGTTCCTCTCTCTTCTTTTTTTGTTCTCATTTTTACTCTTTTTGGTCACAGACGGGAATCAAGTCAAATTTTGAAAAAGAGAAGAGACCCATATCGGTGATCTTCAATTCAGGAATAACTGATAACGTTAGAAATGAAAGTGTCAAGAAAGGATCGAATGCTTGGCTTGCTCCTAGCTTGTGCGCTTGCTCAGTCAAGTTCAGCAATTGTTGATTGACTGTTTCAAAAGGTTCTAGAGACATCAATCCGCCAATCGGTAACGGTAAACAAGCTAATTCGGTTTCCTGATCTACAACGATCATTCCGCCGCCACGTTCGATCAAACGTTCAGCAGCATAACGCATGTCTTCATCATTCGTTCCTACGACGACGATATTATGTGAATCGTGAGCCACCGTAGTAGCTAAGGCACCACTTTTTAATTGAAATCCTTTGACGATGCCAAGCCCGATATTTCCTGTACGATGATGACGCTCAATGACAGCGATTTTTAGTTGATCATCTGCGATGGAAGGGGTGAAAGCACCGTCCTCGACTTGGACTTGCTCCAACAAATCATTTGTCAGCAAGCTATTTGGGATGATCTCAATGACATGAGCAGTTGATGAAGCTAAAGCCAATTTCAAAGAATTTGAATCGAATGGCGCAACTGCCATTTTTGGTAATGCGTCAATAGCAGGCTGATTGTTTGTTTCTGTAGAATCAGGCACCAACTGTCCATCTACCACAACCGTTTCTCCTTGATGGAAAACCGTATTGATCGGCAATTTGTTCAAGTCATCAGTTAAGAAAAAGTCTGCTTGATAGCCTGGCGCAACTGCTCCTAAATGTTGTAAACCAAAACATTCTGCCGCATTCAATGAAGCCATTTGGATTGCTTGTAGTGGGTCCATACCCGCCAAGATTGCTTCGCGGACGATATGATCGATCGAGCCTTCTGCTACTAGATCATTGATCAGTTTGTCATCAGTTACAAATAAACAGCGTCGTGAATTGTCCGGTGTGATCGCAGGTAACAGAGCATGTAGATCTTTTGCTACGGTTCCTTCTCGAACCATCAAATACATACCTAGTGCTAAACGTTCTTTTGCTTCTTCGGCGGTCGTTGCCTCGTGGTCTGTACGTATGCCAGCAGTCAAGTAGACGTTTAGATCGTCCCCATGGATACCAGCAGCGTGGCCATCGATTTTTTTATTGTTTTGGTGCATCAGTTGCAATTTATCGATAATCGTTTGCTCATTTGAAGCGACTGCTTGATAGTTCATCACTTCGGCTAAGCCAAGGACTTCAGGATGCGTAAGAAATGGCGCAAGTGATTTTGCATCTAAGACTGCACCACTAGTTTCAAATGGTGTGACAGGCACACAAGAAGGCAACATGATAAATATATTCATCGGTGTCTCTTTCGCATCTGTCAACATAAATTCAAGACCTAAGCTTCCTGCCACATTTCCGATTTCATGAGGGTCAGTTACTACTGTCGTAACCCCATGTAACAGAGAGATTTTCGCAAACTCTTTTGGCGCTAACAAAGAGCTCTCGATATGCACATGACCATCAATCAAACCAGGAACTAAATACTGTCCTTTTGCATCATAAATGGTCGTACCCTCGTATTCCCCAATACCTACAATCTTTCCGTCACAGACAGCGACATCACCTTCCATGATCGTTTTGGTAAAGACATTGACGATTTTTGCATGTTTGATGACCAAGTCAGCAGGTTGTTTTTTTCCGGCAACTGCAATGTGTTTGTTTAAATGCGAATCCACTCTGAAACCTCCCAAAATAAATTTTTACTAGTATAACATAAATTCGGATTTAACCAACGATTTTCATTAAATTTTGTAAAAATAAACGATTTATTTGAAAAAGACGTATATTTTTTTGGAGGGAAAGAGATGAAGATAAAAGATTTAGCAAACGAGATCATCCATGGAGGGACTAAAAATAAAGTACAAGATATCTATATCTTACCATTTCCAGAAGATTTCAAGGTTTACTTTCGAATAGGTAAAAGCCGAACATTTCAGCGCGCACTTTCTCTTGAAGCTGGCCAGCAATTGATTGCTAGTTTCAAATATCTAGGACAAATGGATATTGGTGAAAAAAGAAAAGCGCAATTAGGCTCACTTACTTATTTATTGGGTCAGCAAAAAATCAGGTTAAGACTCTCATCAGTAGGGGATTATTTACAAAGAGAAAGTTTGGTCATCCGCTTACTTTACGCATTGAGTGAGAAACAATTTCGTTGCTTCATTGCCGAAGACTTGCAAATCATTGAACGCAGTACGATCGATCGGGGGTTGTTTTTGTTTAGTGGGCCGGTCGGTTCGGGGAAAACTTCGCTGATGTATCACCTTGCTCGTAGGAACGAGGAACAAGTGATCACGATCGAAGACCCAGTAGAAATTGAAGAGCCTTTGTTTTTGCAGTTACAAGTGAATGAGAAAATCGATCAGACTTATGATCAGTTGTTAAAACTTGCTTTACGCCATCGCCCTGATTTATTGATCGTTGGTGAAATCAGGGATAAAAAGACAGCAGATGCAGCGATCCGAGCAGCCTTGACAGGACATCGAGTGTTTGCCACCGTTCATGCCCGAGATCTGCATGGAACATTGGCACGAATGAAGGAATTAACGAAAAATGATGCCTTTGACGAATGTTTAGCCGGAGTCATCTATCAAGAGCTATTGTCTGATTTCAATGGACACCCTACAGCATTGTGGTCCTATTATTTCTCTGGTAGTGAAATCAAAAAAGAATGGAGGTCTAGTTATGAAGAGGCGCAAAAGAGTGTCTGGCAATCCCATCCATTTTAAAAAAATGCCTCCTAAGCAACAAGCGCGTTTTATCCAAACCATTGGTGAACTATTGTCAAATGGTTTCAGCTTACAACAAGCACTGGATTTAGTGGATTTGCTTCAGCTAGTGCCACAAGTCTATATCCATTTCGCCAAAAAGAATCTGCAAGCTGGCGAATCCTTTCACTCTGTTTTACAGCAATTGGGGTTTAAACAAGAGCAACTCGTCCAGGTAGAATTGGCAGAAATCCATGGGAATTTGGTGGAGACTTTAAAAGGAATCGCCGAGCAATTTCGACTAGTTGAAACATTCCGTAAAGAACTAAAGAAGGTCATCAGCTATCCACTTCTATTACTTATTTTTTTACTAGGTATCTTTGTCAGTCTACGGGAGTTAGTCTTGCCTCAATTGCTTCAAACTGAGATGGTATCAACGACACATTGGGGGATTTACTTACTTCAATCGAGTCATTGGCTGTTCTTGGGCGTTTTTGGTAGTTGCTTTTTCTTTGGATCAGCGATTTTTTTCCGCTTGAAAAACTGGGAAGCCATCAAACGAAGTGAGTGGATCAGTAAACAATGGGCGATCGGAAGGCTCTATCGCTCTTATCAGTCGGCCTATCTGGCACTAGAAATAGGAAAACTTTTTTATGAAGGACTTGATTTGAAACAAATCATACGTTGCTTAAAGGAAACAAAAGAGGGAAGTTTAGTCCAGTCTTTAGCGTATCAGTTGATGCAAGGACTCGAAGTAGGTATTCCGTTGGCGCAACAATTTGAACAATACTCTTTTTTGACGACAGAATTCAGTCGTATCGTGCTACAAGGGGAAGCAAAAGGAAATTTAGGTAAGGAATTACTGTTTTACAGTGAAATCACACGGAAAGAATTTTTTCAAAAGATCCATCGTTGGTTACATTGGATCCAACCAGTTCTTTTCTTAGGGATCGCTGCATTGATTCTGTTGATTTATGCAGCCATTTTATTACCAGTATATGGAAATATCGAGGAGGTTCTACTATGAAAATCAAAAAAAGAGTGGCTCGCCTAAAAAGTTTTACTCTGATAGAGATGTTGATCGTCTTGTTAGTCATCAGTGCGTTGGTTTTATTATTTATCCCAAATATTTCTCGTTATCGTGACCATGTCAACAAGGAAGGACGTGAAGCAGTCATGCAACTGATCGATGCGCAAAGTGAATTATACGCACTACAAAATGACGGAAAGGTTCCAAGTATTGATGAGCTGTTACGAGAGGGATACATCAAACAGGAACATGCCGATGCATATCGCAAAAACTAAAAAGCACAGCGCTGAAGCGTATACTTTGGTAGAAACAATCACCGTTTTGGTCCTCTCCCTGTCTTTCTTTGTCTTTCCTGTCTTATCTTTCCGCTCTTTAGAACACGAGCAGTCAACCCAACGTTTTTTTGATCAGTTAGAAAAACGGATCGATCTGGCACAACAGAGCGCGATCATCCATCAACAAGCTACCCGTTTTTACTATGACCCGATCCGACACAGTCTTTTATTTGATGTGCCTGCTTACTCGTCCATGGAATGGCAAGTGTTACCGATACCTGAGACGTTGACTGTCGAGCGTCATGCCATGATCACTTACGCTGCAAATACTGGCAATGAAAGTTCATTGAAGGCATATGAATTTTATTGGGTAGAAAAGCAGCAAAGAATCATTTATCAATTCCAATTAGGTGGTGGTCGTTATATCAAAAAAGTCCAATCTAGCTAGCTTTGTATTGCTAGAATCATTAACAGCATTGATGATCACAGCAATGAGTATTTATATTATGAGTTCTGGGAATTTATTTTTGATCCAACAAGAAAAAACAAAGGATCGAGAAATACTTCTGTTACGGACGTTGTATGAAGATGTGAGAAACTATCGTCTGCATGGAGAGTTGCCGAAGAGACCAGTGGAATGGAACCAAGAGACTACAGTAATAAATAGGCAAGATCAGAGAATAAACAAGATCTCAATCAATAATGGAAACGAAGTGATCGAATTTGAACGGAAGAACTAGACTAGCTGGGTTTACGATGATTGAATGTTTGATCGCCTTACTTGTCTTAAATACGATACTTTTATCATTTGGTTTATTTATCCGGCAAACTGAGAAGATGAATACATTCTTACAAAAAGACGAACAAACAGAATGGTTGATTTTCTTAACTCAATTCGAAAATGAACTTGCTTCTAGTCAACGTGTTTCGCTCGTTGGTGATCGCTTGTATTATGAAAACGAGAGAACGTTCATCATTGAAGGCTATCAGCAAATGATCAGAAAACGTGGAACTGCTGGTGGACATCAACCGATGCTGACTGGTGTCGAACGAGTGCGTTTCAAAGAAGAGGATCAAATGATTTCTCTGCATGTCGAATTTATGAATGGAGAAACTAGGTATGGTATTTGGACAAAACCAAAAACATAAGCAATTGAGAGGAAATGTTCTATTTTCGACCTTGGCTCTATTTTTGTTGTGTGTATTCCTCATGCATGGATTCCTCGAAAGTTATCGTCTAAAGATAGACAGCTATGTACGTATCAAAAAATATTATCAAGCAAAAATCATCAAGCAAATGTTTCTGATGGAAGCCGATCAGTTGAAGGAGCAGAGCAAAGGGGAGTATGATTACAATGTAGGTACAGTCCAGTATAAAGTAACACAGGAACAAGTGGAATTAGTGGTAACTGTCTCACCTTTCCAATTTGAATTTAGAGAAAATAGGAGCGCTAGTACAGAAAATACTACAGATTAGGGGATTACAAAGCAGTAATCCCTCTTTTCTATAATACAGCTGTTTTTGCGGTGTTGAATGTTCGCAATTTCACAAAGAAAAAGGATGAAAACGATTGAAATTTTGGCAATTGTTCGTTAGAATTAAACAGGTAAAATAATTGTTATAATATATCTAGAAATGAGGCGCACGATGTTACCAGAAAAAATGGAACAAGGGTTTGAGCAAAACCTGGAAGCTATTCAGCTTTTACAAAATGCATTGGGAACTTCTTTTTTAGAAGCTTATGTTGAAAATGCCGAAAATTTACGAGACAACTATCAAGTACGTGTGGTAGATGGCGTACCAAATGAACAGACAGCTGAACAGATCTCAAAACTTTATCAAAAATTGAGTGAGTTGTCTTTTGAACCGGAAGAATGGCGTCGTTTATCTCAGCTTCTTTTGTTAAAGGGCAGTCAGACGGAACACTTGCAAGCCAACCATCAATTGACACCAGATAGTATTGGTTTCTTGTTTGTTTTCTTGATCGAGCAACTATTCTCGGATCATAAAGAAAAAATCGGTGTCTTAGATATTTCAGCAGGTATGGGCAATTTGTTATTAACAGTTCTTTTAAACCTAAAGATTGCCGGATACCAAACAGAAGGTTTTGGTGTGGATATCGATGATACGCTATTGTCTGTCGCCGCTTCTACAAGTGAGTTGACACAAGCGAATGTTCAGTATTTCCATCAAGATGGGTTACAAGATTTATTGATTGAGCCAGTCGATGTCGCTATCAGTGATCTGCCAGTCGGATTTTACCCGAATGATCAAAAAGCAAAAGACTTTTTGACCAGCGCAACAGAAGGCCATAGTTATGCGCATCATCTGTTACTGGAACAGGCAATGAAATACGTCAAGCCAGATGGATTCGGTTTATTCTTGATGCCAAGCAATTTCTTGGAAACAGAGCAAAGCGACCACATAAAAAAATGGTTTAAAGAAGAAGGCTATCTTCAAGGAATGATCCAATTACCTGATGAATTGTTCCGAAATAAGCAATCGCAAAAAAGTATTTTGATTTTACAGAAAAAAGGAGAACAGGCAAAGCAAGTCAAAGAGGTATTGCTTGTTAAACTTGATTCACTAAAAGAACCAGAGAAGGTGACGAAGTTTTTCAGAGAATTTGAAAACTGGAAATCGTCTTCGTTATAATCATTCACTAAAAAGGAGAGTAACATGTCAAAAACAATTGCAATCAATGCTGGAAGTTCAAGTTTAAAATGGCAATTATATCAAATGCCAGAAGAAACTGTAATCGCTAAGGGAATCGTTGAAAGAATTGGTCTAAATGATTCAATTTTTACAATCAAGTATGGTGAAGGTCAAAAATTTGAACAAATCTTGGATATTGATGATCATGAAATTGCTGTGAAAATGTTATTGGATCAATTGATCGAATTAAATATCTTAGGCGCATACGATGAAATCACAGGTGTTGGACATCGTGTTGTTCATGGTGGAGAAACTTATGGTGACTCTGTAGTCATCGACGAAGAAGTAATGACACGCATCGAAGAATTAGCAGAATTTGCGCCATTGCACAATCCTGCAAACTTGATGGGAATCAAAGCATTCAAGAAAATCTTGCCAGATATCCAAAGTGTAGCTGTCTTTGACACTTCTTTCCATGCGACTATGCCAAAACATAATTATTTATACAGCTTACCAATGGCTTACTACGAAGATTTTAAAGTGAGAAAATATGGTTTCCACGGAACAAGTCATCGCTACGTTTCTGAACGTGCAGCTGATATGTTAGGTAAACCGATCGAAGACTTGAAAATCATCACTTGTCATTTAGGTAATGGCGCTTCGATCACTGCCGTTGACGGTGGAAAATCTGTCGACACATCAATGGGCTTCACGCCATTAGCAGGTGTAACGATGGGTACTCGTTCTGGTGATATCGATCCAGCGATCTTACCTTATCTAATGGAAAAATTATCAATCGATATCAATGAGATGGTTGATATCTTAAACAAAAAATCTGGTCTTTTAGGGTTAACAAATCTATCTAGCGATATGCGTGACCTTGAAAATAACTATGATAAAGAAGAAATCCGTTTAGCCTATGATGTGTTCGTTGACCGTATCCGTAAATATATCGGTGGTTACGTAACAACAATGAACGGTGTCGATGCAATCGTCTTTACTGCTGGTATTGGAGAAAACGACGGTCATGTTCGTAACGAAGTCATCAAAGGTATGACATGGTTTGGCTGTGAAATCGACCCAGAATTGAACAAACTACGTGGCGAAGAGTTAGATATCTCAACAAAAGACTCAAAAGTCAAAGTATTAGTTATCCCAACAGATGAAGAATTAATGATTGCACGTGACGTAGAGCGCTTGCGTTAAGTTGCTTCAAAATAAAGAAGTAATGGATTTTTTCATGTGATTTGGCTAACGGTAAGAAATTAGCCAGATTAACATAAAGGGTTTAAAAAAAGAGTTGGACATTGTCCAGCTCTCAGATTGTAGACAAACCTTATGTAAAAATGAGGTTTGTCTTTTTTATATGTACGATTTTAAGAATAAAAGAGAAATTTCTTTGTTTTTCTAAAGAAAAACACACCTTTCCTGCTCGCCCTTTTTTGATTTTTATTAGTTTTTTCATATTTAGACAGGCAAAAGTAAGCCCAATTTTCATGTGCATTTTTTCTATTCCTATTTGATTCGTATAACGTAATCCATGAAATTCCTTTGCTGTACCAAAAATTCGTTCAATTGTTTCTTTTCTTTTTCTATATAGGTCTTTAAAACTTCTTTGATGACGTATTTCCTCACATCGTTCGATTGCTTTCGCCCAAATATGTCTGGTGATGACTTTTGTATGATTTTTTGAATTTGTACAAGTAGATAGAACAGGACAATTTTTACATTCTTCTGGATTACTTTTGTATTCTAAATATCCTTTTCGATTGGTTGTCGAATAAGAGAGGATCTTATCATTAGGACAGATATAACAATCATAGTATTCATCGTAGGCATAGTCGTTCTTCTTGAAATAGCCCGCTTTCGTCATTGGTCGCTTATAAGGGAAAACAGGGGTCAGATTTTCTTCGAGAAGTAATTGTGCGATTGCTGGCGTTTTATACCCAGCATCCATAATCAATTTATCTAAAGTAAAAGCTCCTTTGAGCTTTTTAAATAAAGAAATAAACGTACGACTATCATGTAAGTTTCCTGGGTGGGTCGTATAACCTAGTATCCAGCCGTTTTTATCACATGCCACTTGTGCGCTATATGCAAAAACTTCTTTATGCTCACCTTTATGAAACCAACCACTTTCGGGATCAGTAGTACTTGTTTTTTTCATGGCCATTTTAGTTCCTGCGTTTGTTTCTTTTAAGGGCTTTTTTAGGCGTTTTTCTCGATCTTTTTCAATTTCTTTTGTCAATTTTTCCGTATAAAAGAAGGCTTGATCCATCACTTCGACGGATTCTTTCTTGTTTCGATTCGCATGTGCTTTAATATGCGTCCCATCAATAAAAATTTCAGAGGTATCAACGATTCCTTCCGTCATACATTGTGCTAAAATCTCATAAAAGATTTGTTCAAACGTAGTGGTTCCTTTGAACCGTCTCGTATAGTTTTTACCAAATGTAGAAAAATGAGGAACTGCATCTTCTAACCCTAACCCCAAAAACCATCGATACGCGTTGTTCACTTCAATTTCTTTGATGGTTTGTCTCATGCTTTTAATACCAAAAAAGTATTGAATCATCGGTAACTTAATCAGAAGAACGGGATCTAAGCTTGGCCGTCCTTGGGTTTCATCATATTTATCTTTTACCAAATCGTAAATAAAAGAAAAATCAATAAACTGATCCATTTGTCGTAATAAATGGTCTTGGGGAACTAAGTCCTCAAGAGCAAAAAAGCCCATCTGTGCACGCTTACTCATATCTTGTTTTGAGAGCATCGGGTTACACCTCCAATTCATAGTTTTATTTTAACGTATAAAAAAAGACAAAGCACTATAAATAAGTACTTTGTCTACAATCTGAGAGTTGGACATTGTCCAGCTCTTTTTTTGTGTGGGTTTTTGTTGGAGTACGTACGTTATAGGTCATTCCTTTTTCCCACATTCTCTAAAATCGTATAAATAGTGTTCCAGAAATAGCTTCTTCGTAAATAAGAGCGAAGTCGAGCAACGTTCGTTCAAATAGCTGATTATCTCATGTCGTGCTGCCTTGGATCAATTTTACTGGTAGTACATAATTGGATTCAAGTGCTTTTTCCGGATCTTGGATACGTTGGAGCAATAAATCGACTAAAATATCAGCAATATCTGTAATTGGTTGTGCGATCGTTGAGAGTTGGGGAAAATAATTTTGGATCATTTTTGTTCCATCGTACCCGATGATTTTTATTTCTTCAGGAATTTTGATGTGTAACTCTTGGCAGAGATTGTAGGCTAAAATAGCGGTTAAATCATCTGTACAAAACAGAGCATCAATTGTTTCCATTTCTAAAACGCGTTTGATTTCTAAATTTTTTAAAGCAGTTGATCGGGCAGTGGAATGAAAATGAAAAACGTGCGGTTCTAATTGAAATTCTTCCATAAATGCCAAATATCCGTTCAGTCGTTGATTGGTAGGCGAATTTGATTCTTGTGAGCCAGTTAGGATGGCAATGTTTCTAGCGCCTTTTAAATAAAGGTTTTCAGTAGCTAAGTACCCACCACGTAAATTGTCACTACTGATAATTGGAATTCCTTCTGCCAAATAGCGGTCGAAGGAGACGATGGGCAGTTCGATATTTTCGTATTCTTGGATCCCCAGATTATGTGCTCCAGCAAGGATACCATCGACTTTATTTGCAGCTAACATATTGAGGTAGTTCCGTTCTTTTTCTTTATTGTTTGCACTATCACATAGTATTGAACGATATCCTAGGTCAAATAGCTTACTTTCTAATTGTTCGACTAATTCACCAAAGAAAGGGTTAGCGACTGTAGGAAAAATCAAGCCAATCAATTGGGTGTTTTTTCCTTGAAGAGAGCGAGCCAACGAATTGGGTTGATAATTCAATTCTTTCATTGCTTGATTCACTTTATCGATTGTTTTTTGGCTCAATGAGCCGTAGTTATTGATGACACGTGATACAGTGGTCGGCGAGACTCCAGCCTTTTTGGCTACATCGGTTAATTTAACAACCATTTAACTTATCCTCTATTCATTCATTTTACGTAACTTCCAAAGCGACCCTGAGAAGGCTTCATCACATTCAATCCAGAGTGTGGTTTGTTCACTTGAAGGGAAAATGCGGGCACTAGCCGTTTGTTTACCGTCATTGACAAAGATTTCGACTACGGAAGTATCGACAAAGATTTGTAAAGACAAAGGTTCTTGCGTAATTGTAAATTCCCTTGTCACACCAAAGTCTTCTGCAAATACTTCTCCTGATAAGCTACGATCTATTTTCATTTTACCATGACTGCGATCGAAAGAGAGGATAAAACCGTTATTTTGCGTAGAATCACTGCACAAATAAATCTCTCCAGTTTGGTTCTCTTTAAAATCTAAATTGAGTTCGTAGCGATTCTGTCCAGCGTCAATCTTTGAGGTTGATTGGTTTAAGAAAACCGGCGAATCAATGCGTAATTGCTTCATTTCTTTGACGGGTCTTTGATGAAGAATCCCATGTTCAATTGTCAACTCTTTAACGATGCTAAGACAATGGGCCCAACCGAATGAGTCAGTCGGATAATTGATTTCAGGTAACCCAATCCAACTAATAGCCAAGGCACGACCATCAGGAGCGTTGAATGCTTGAGTAGCATAAAGATCAAAGCCTTCGTCAAGATTTTTAAGGTCTGAAGGTCGCGTTAGCTGATTCGTTTCAATGTCATAGGCTTCTCCAATGACGTAAGTATTCGGATAAATATTTTGATAGTCCAAACTAGAATGTACTAAGCCTTGTGGGCAAAAGAGTAATAGTGGTTTTCCGGCAATGAATACTAAATTCGGGCACTCAATCATAAATCCCATTGATTGTTGAGTAAACTGTAAAGGACCTGCGTAAGACCAAGTGTCTAAATCAGGACTACGATAAACTAAAATTTCTCCTTGTTCGTTTTGATTTTGTGCACCTATCAAT
The DNA here is from genome assembly GCF_017316305.2 of Enterococcus sp. DIV1094. Classification (NCBI taxonomy): domain Bacteria; kingdom Bacillati; phylum Bacillota; class Bacilli; order Lactobacillales; family Enterococcaceae; genus Enterococcus; species Candidatus Enterococcus mangumiae. The sequence goes on along the minus strand of NZ_CP147250.1, from coordinate 804,699 downwards.
AACAAATATTCATTTTTAAAAAAAATCACTTGAGGATCTCGAAATTCTTGTGTATAGCCGAAAGGTGGCTCAGAAATCAGCGGGTTGGTTAATTTTACGATTTCTCCATCAGGTTGCATCCATGCCCCTAACTGATACGAAGTGCGTGTCCAATTTTCATCACGGACATTTCCTGTATAGGCCAAAAATAATTTGTCGTTAACCGGAAGTGCTGAACCGGAATAGACGCCATGACTATCAAATGGAGTACTTGGCAGAAGCTTCAATCCTTCTTCATGCCAGTCTACTAAATTTTCAGAAGTCAAGTGATACCAAGACTTTAAGCCATGAACTGCTCCCATCGGGTAAGTTTGGTAAAATAAGTGCCATTTGCCATTAAAGAAAGAAAAGCCATTTGGATCATTCAATAGACCAGTAGGTGGTTGAATGTGGTAATCCAAACGCCAAGGAGAACGAGCTGTTTGTTCCTTTAATATTGTTTGATAATCTTGAGGCCATGCTTCATAAGCTTGATAACGTAGTTGACGTGTCCAATTAAAATTGTTATTCATAAGTACAACTCCTTGTAAACGTATTCTTTCATAGGATAGCCCCAAATGCCTGAAATGTCAAACGTATATCATTTTTGATTATTTATATTCCAATTTATTATTTATATTAAAGCAAAAAAGAAAAATAAAATTGATAAACGTTTGACATTTTTCGTAAGTCGTGACATACTCTTCCTATAAAAAGCGGTTACAAAAAAGATTTTATTTTTAGATCATACAAGGGAGGATAAAAATGGATTATAAAAAAGTAGCAAAAGAAATTGTTGATGCACTCGGAGAAAACAATATTCAAGCAGCAGCACATTGTGCAACACGTTTGCGTTTAGTATTAAAAGATCAAACAAAAGTAAATCAAAAGGCATTGGATGCTATTGATGAAGTAAAGGGAACCTTTGAAGCGAATCATCAATTTCAAATTATTATAGGTGCAGGTGATGTGAACAATGTTTATGATGAGCTGATACAGCTGACAGGTACAAAAGAGGCTTCGACTGCTGATTTGAAAGCGGTAGCACAATCAGGACAGAAAACAAATCCTTTCATGGCTTTGATCAAAGTATTATCGGATATTTTCGTCCCAATTGTTCCTGCTTTAGTTGCTGGCGGGTTACTAATGGCAATCAATAATGTTTTGACTGCACAAGATTTATTTGGTCCTCAATCAGTCATTGAGCTTTATCCCGGATTGAAAGATGTGACTGGTATTATTAATTTATTAGCTTCTGCACCATTCGCATTTCTCCCAATCTTAGTGGGTTTTTCAGCGACCCGAAGATTTGGCGGTAATCCTTATTTAGGGGCAGCGATGGCAATGGCAATGGTCATGCCAGAACTAGTTAACGGATACAGTGTAGCAAATGCTGTGGCAGAAGGAACAATGCCGTATTGGAATATTTTTGGATTAAACATTGCTCAAGCAGGGTATCAAGGATCAGTTTTACCGGTTTTAGCAGTTTCGTGGATTTTAGCAACTTTAGAAAAATTTTTCCATAAACGGTTACTTAACGCATTTGATTATACATTTACACCGATGCTAGCCATTATTATTACCGGTTTTTTGACATTTGTTGTGGTTGGTCCAGTGATGCAAACAGTTGGAGATAGCTTAACAGCAGGATTGAGTTGGTTGTACCAAACAACTGGGGCAGTTGGCTTAGGCATTTTTGGTTTATTCTATTCACCAATAGTGATCACTGGTCTTCATCAAAGTTTTCCAGCGATTGAAACATCTTTATTGGCTGATGTGGCTCGCACGGGGGGAACGTTTATTTTCCCAGTTGCTTCAATGGCGAATGTGGGGCAAGGTGCAGCAACGCTTGCAATCATGTTATTGACTAAAAATGCAAAGCAAAAAAGTTTAGCTACTTCAGCTAGTATCTCAGCTTTATTAGGAATTACAGAACCAGCAATTTTTGGTGTCAATCTTAAATTAAAGTTTCCTTTTATTTGTGGAATGATTGCAGCAGGTGTTTCTTCCATGTTCATCGGGTTTTTCCATGTACTGGCTATTGCATTAGGTCCTGCCAGTGTCATCGGATTTATTTCAATTACACCTAATCAAATTCCTTTTTTTATGGTGGGAATCCTAATTAGTTTACTTGTTGGTTTTACTACGACGTATTTTTATGGAAAAAAACACACATATCTGTTTGCTGATGAAGAACAGGAAACAGCAACTGATAAACCGACTGTTACCAAAGAAAATGAACAAGTAGTCGAAGAGGTCATCGTAGCTCCTGTTTCTGGTGAGATTGTACCTCTGCAAGCAGTAAATGACCCTGTGTTTTCTCAAGAAATGATGGGAAAAGGAGTAGCAATCAAACCGTCGGAGGGGGTTATATATGCACCGGCTGATGGTGAATTGACAGTTGTTTATGAATCGCAACATGCTTATGGTTTGACAACAGATACTGGCGGAGAAATTTTGATCCATGTCGGTATTGATACAGTTGAATTAAATGGTCAAGGATTTTCGACAGAATTTCAGGTAGGGGACAAGGTGAAGAAAGGCCAGGTGTTAGGACGTTTTGATCGGCAAAAGATCAAGCAAGCCGGCTATGATGATACGGTAATGGTGATTATTACCAATTCGTTATCGTATGAATCAATTACTCCTATTGCAGAAGGCACAGTAGATAGCAAAGAAAGATTGCTCATGCTGAGTCCCAAGGTAGTAGTTGACTAATAAAAAAGCATTGAGAAATCTTTATTTCTCAATGCTTTTTGCTTAACAATCACTTATCTTCTTTTTTCGGTAATTGGTTTTCTAAGTTCGTGCGTACGACTAGGACATCACATGTTGCGTTACGGATGACATATTCTGAAACAGAACCGATAAACAGACGTTCTACGGCATTAAGTCCAGTTGCACCTAAAAGAATCAAATCTACTTCTTTTTCTTCAGGGATTTCTTTAGCGATGATATGTTTCGGCGATCCGTATTCAATCACAGTTGTTACTTGAGGTAAGCCAGCTTTTTTTGCTTTCATTTCATAATCGGCTAGTGTTTGCTTTGCCATTTCAGTTGCTTGTTCCGCTAACATGCCATCAAAGGATGAAACGGTTTGAAAAGATCGTGTGTCAATGACATGAGCTAATAAAAGCTCACTGTTATTTCTTAAAGCAACGTTTACTGCTTTTTTAAACGCTAATTCGGCTTCGGCAGAGCCGTCGACCGCTACCATGATTTTTCTATACTGTTGTAACATCGGCATTCACTCCTTTATAAAAGATACGTGGGTTACAATTCTATTGTAAAGCAATTTAAAAAAAATGAGAATTATTTACTGTCAGGTTTCGTCATTTTTTTGGCAAATCCTATACTGAAGACAGAGGCGACAACGATCACGATAACTAAGTAAAGCAATGCAAAAAAACGGTGGTTGATGCCCACGACAACGAGTCCTAATAGTCCTAAAAATGCATAGATCGATCCGAAAATCCGAAGAAAATCTTGATTCTTTTTATTCTGCTCGATAAGAACGAAAAAGATTGGTTGTTTTTTGAATAAATAATAACTGACAAATAATAGCAATAAGGCGGCAATCGCCATCAATAAACGAATCATCGTATTCACTCCTATTTTTTTCTAAAGCTAATCATACCATAAAAGAGGCAGTACCGACGAATCGGTACTGCCTCTTAAAAGTTAAAAAAATGGTAATCTCCGTTAATGCCGTTGTTTGTCCTGTAGTATTGATCCCGCGAATTCAAGCAGGTGGGTCCCATGGTCGTCGCATTGAACTACCAAATGATAAGGCATGTTACCAGCTGTGACACAAGACAGGTCCCAAGATATCAATAAAAATGTTCGGTCAACACACAAAGAGGACAATTCGAACATCACAGATTTCCCACTTCTATAGTAGCACATGGTTTCAAAAAGAGCAATGCGAGCGCTCATTAATTTTGAGCGCTTTCAGTGACAGTAGTTATTTAGACTTTTTCTGCCATTCTTTGATTCGCTGATATTGTTGACCTAATGCTTGTTCATATTTTCCTGTATTTTTTGGTTGATAATACTGTGTATGTTTCAATTTGTCAGGTAAATACTGTTGATCGACCCAAGCATTTTCGTAGTTATGCGGGTATTGATAGCCGACGCCTCGATTCAATGACTTAGCACCTTGATAATGACTGTCTTTCAAATGATCAGGTACTTCGCCTGCTTTCCCTGCTCGGATGTCTGCGATTGCTGTATCCAATGCAATGTAAGCAGAATTGGATTTTGGCGAAAGACATAAATCGACGACGGCATCTGCTAAAGGAATGCGTCCTTCTGGCAAACCTAAACGTTCGGCAGCTAGAACAGCGTTAACCGTTCGAGCCGCAGCAGCAGGGTTGCCTAAACCAATATCTTCATACCCAATCACCATCAAACGTCGAAAAATACTTGCTAAATCGCCAGCTTCGACTAATCGTGCCAAGTAGTGTAGTGCCGCATCGACATCACTCCCACGAATGGATTTTTGAAATGCGGAAATGACATCGTAATGGGCATCACCATTTTTATCATGGGTCAAGGCTTTTCGCTGGATGCATTCTTCAATAATGGAGAGTGTCAGATGGATCGTGCCGTCTTCTTGCTTTTTAGTGGAACGGACAGCGAGCTCTAACCCATTGAGTGCGCTTCTTAAATCACCGTTAGTTGCACGAGATAAATGGAGCATGGCATTATCGTCTAATTCGATCGGCGTTTCACCTAAGCCATTTTCTTTGTCGGACAAGGCGCGATGAATCGCTGATTGGATATCTTCTTCGTCTAAGGGTTTTACTTCAAAAATCTGTGTTCGACTGCGAATCGCAGGGTTGATTGTGATATACGGATTTTCAGTTGTTGCACCGATCAAGATGATTCGGCCATTTTCCAAATGTGGCAGCAAGAAATCTTGTTTTGTTTTATCTAGGCGATGAACTTCATCAAGTAAAAGAATGACCGTACCGCTCATTCTAGCTTCTTCAGCGACGACTTGCAGATCTTTTTTTGAGTCAGTCGCTGCATTCAACATCCGAAAAGCAAAATTAGTTGAGCCAGCAATCGCACTAGCGATACTTGTTTTCCCTGTGCCGGGGGGACCATATAAAATCATGGAAGATAACATTTCTGCATCAACCATGCGGCGAATGATCTTACCTTCACCAACTAAATGGCGTTGGCCAACGACTTCATCGATATTTTTCGGACGCATCCGATAGGCTAATGGTTGTTGCATCAGTTTGCCTCCTTTGGATTTTTCGTTCGTTTATTATAACATATTTCGTAGGATAAAGGGTCGATGAAGGCGGGAGATTAGTCAGAATATGGAAAGAAACTAGAAATAGTTTTCGCTAGTTTAGCAAGGGAAATCGTCAACTTGTTGACCCGCTTTTTTCATAGCTTCTTTGACTAATATTGTGTATGATAAAGGTGGTGAAGCAAATGACAAATCAAAAACAATTAGATGAACTTTTATTAAATAAAACAACGGCTGAAGTTGCGAAAGATCTACTAGGAATGTATTTGGAATATGACACGCCAAATGGACACTTAGGTGGATATATCGTAGATGCAGAAGCTTATTTAGGACCGGAAGATTTGGCCGCTCATAGTTATGGAATGCGGCGTACGCCTCGAGTGCGTGCCATGTATGAAGAACCAGGAACGATTTATCTGTACACGATGCACACCCACTTGATCTTAAATATCATCACACAACCTGAAGGAGTACCACAAGGAGTGATGATCCGAGCGATCGAGCCGGTGGAAGGGATCGAGCAAATGAGTCTGAATCGCAAAGGGAAGGCAGGTCCTGAGATTAGTAATGGACCGGGGAAGCTAGTAGCGGCTTTAGGTCTATCACCAGAGTTATATGGACAGTCGATTCGTGATAGCTCGTTGCGGTTCATTTTTGAGAAAAAACGGACACCAAAAAAAATCTTAGCGTTACCAAGGATCGGTATACCGAATAAAGGAGAATGGACGGAAATGCCTCTGCGGTTTGTAGTTGCTGGAAATCCATATCTTTCGTTACAAAAAAAGAACCAAGTCGATGAAGACTGGGGTTGGAGGAAACAAAATGAAGAAAACAACCATATTGGACTATCTTGATGCAGCAATCGAAAAGAAAATCACAGACTATGATGTGGCGTTAGATTGGGATACAAAAAACCATACGATCGAAGTCGTTGTCCGTTTATTTGCGGAAAATCAAGCGCACTTTGAACTAGATGATGCCGAAGGTGTGGTCTCAGAGGAAGATATTATTGAATTTGAAGATGGTGTCTTGTTATTCAACCCTGATAAATCAACATTTGATGAGCAAGATTATCTGGCGGCGATTCCTTATGAAGGTAAGAAAGGGTTAACAACTTCCGTAGCCGATGCATTGATCGACTACCTGAATGATGTTTTAGCACAAGGTCAAAGTGATCTGTTAGATTTTTTAGATGCAGAAGACGATTCAGCTGTCTTTGAATTGAAATGGGACAACCATGTATTCGCACGTTTAGTCGAAGAAAAACAACAAAATGGTAAAGAGGTATATTTGCCTTATCCTAGCTATTAAGGAGCAACGTATATGAAATGGAATGAAGTCAAAATCGAGACGGCAAGTGAAGCAGTCGAAGCAGTCGCAAACATTTTAATGGAAGCAGGTGCGAGTGGTGTCGCAATCGAAGATTCATTAGATGTCGAAAACTTTAAATCTGATCCTTACGGGGAAATCTTAACAAAAGAAGATTTTACAACGATCGAAGAAGGGGCCATTGTCATGGCTTATTTTCCAGAAACGATCTTTTTACCAGAAATATTGCCTTTTATCAAAGAGCGTGTTACAAAATTGCCAGAGTTTGGTTTAGCGATCGGCAAGAACATCGTCACAGTAAGCGAAGTGGAAGAAAGCAATTGGGCAACTGCTTGGAAAAAATATTATCATCCGGTACGGATCACACGTCTACTAACTGTCGTACCAAGTTGGGAAAGTTATCAAACAAATGATCCATTAGAAAAAATCATCACATTAGATCCAGGGATGGCATTTGGTACGGGTACACACCCAACAACTTCTTTAACACTACAAGCCTTGGAGTCGACTTTACGCGGCGGAGAAACGCTTTTAGATGTTGGGACAGGTTCAGGGGTGTTGAGTATTGCAGCGAAACATCTTGGGGCAAAAGAGGTCTACGCCTATGATCTGGATGAAGTGGCGGTTCGTTCAGCGAAAGAAAATATGGATCTAAATGAAGTAGCAAAAGATGTCCATGTGGCAGCAAATGATCTATTGAAAGGAATCGAGATCGAAAGTGATGTGATCGTGGCCAATATTCTGGCAGATATCATTTTATTGATGATCCCTGATGCGTGGCGTTTACTCAAACAAACCGGCACATTGATCGTTTCTGGAATCATTGAAGAGAAAAAAGAGATGGTTCTTGCGGCGATGGAAGAACAAGGGTTTGTCGTTGATCAAGTGTTCCAACAAAAAGATTGGTATGCTATTATGCTAAAAAAACCTGAGGTGGATTAAATGCAACGATATTTTCTAGATGAACCTTATCGCCCACAAGAACGTTATGTATTAGAAGGCGAAGCCTATCATCATATGGCAAGAGTCATGCGAATGGCAGCGAAAGATCACGTCTATTTAGCATTTAACGACCAAATCGCGATCGTTGCGGAAATCACTGAAATGACCGAAAAAGAAGTCTTCTTAATCGAAGTGGCAAAAGAGAGTGTTCAAAAAGAATTGCCATGTAACATCACGATTGCTAGCGGTTATCCTAAAGGGGACAAGTTAGATTGGATCGTACAAAAAGGGACTGAATTAGGCGCTCATGCGTTTGTAGGATTCCCTGCTGCTGCTTCTGTCGTGAAATGGGATGCAAAAAAACGGAAGAAGCGCCAAGAACGGTTAGCTAAGATTGCGCAAGAAGCGGCGGAACAGTCGCATCGGCAAGTGGTACCGCAAGTGACATTGATGGAAACAGAGAAAGAATTTTATGCTAGTCTTACTTCTTATGATGTCCTTTTGATTGCGTATGAAGAATCAGCAAAACAAGGAGAAGCTGCTAATTTAGTGAAGATACTCCAATCTGTTATGCCAGGTACTCGAATCCTCGCAGTGTTTGGACCAGAAGGCGGACTTTCCGCAAAAGAAGTTGCCTATTTCGAAGAACAAGGTGGTATTCTTTGTGGTCTAGGTCCAAGAATCCTACGAACGGAAACTGCGCCATTGTATTTGTTAAGTGCGGCGAGTTTTCAATTAGAACTACAAGCCTCACAAGAAAAATAAGTGCGCGACAATCAAAAAAGATTTTACGCATAAATGAACGAAGAACTATTTTCAATTTTTTGACCGATTACAAAAGAGTGAGCGGCTCATTCCTAGTTGAGAAGGAATTGAAAAACACTAAGACAATCGGTATAATAAGAACAATTATTTAATCCTGATCCGTAAAGGAAAAAGAGGATTTTCACGATAAAGATCGTTTCATGATTTGAACAATTAGTAGAAAGGGGGATGTTTCCCATGCCAAAAGAAGAAATATTGACGGGACCTGCTGTCATTAAGATGGTTAGCCAATACATGGGCCCTGAGCATGTTGCTTTCGTGCAAAAAGCGTGTGACTATGCGACGGCTGCACATGAAGGACAGTTTCGCAAATCAGGGGAACCTTATATCATCCATCCAATCCAAGTTGCAGGCATTCTTGCAGACTTACGGATGGACCCCCATACAGTGGCAACAGGTTTTTTACATGATGTAGTAGAAGATACAGAAGTGACCTTAGACGACTTAAAAGAAGCCTTTGGAAATGATGTCGCAATGTTAGTTGATGGTGTGACGAAGTTAGGTAAAATCAAATACAAATCCCACGAAGAACAATTAGCAGAAAATCATCGTAAAATGTTACTAGCTATGGCTCAAGATTTACGTGTAATCATGGTGAAATTAGCCGATCGTTTACATAACATGCGTACGTTGAAACATTTGCGAGAAGACAAACAGCGACGCATTGCACAAGAAACCTTAGAGATCTATGCACCGCTTGCGCATCGTTTAGGGATCAGTCGAATCAAATGGGAGTTAGAAGATACGGCATTGCGTTATCTTAATCCAAAGCAATACTACCGAATCGTTCACTTGATGCAGACAAAACGAGAAGAACGTGAAAACTATGTCAGCGGAGCAGTAGAAGATATTCGTCTAGCCACAGAAGAATTAGGGATTTTTGCGGAAATCTACGGCCGTCCAAAGCACATTTATTCCATTTACCGGAAGATGAAAGACCAAAAAAAGCAGTTCAATGAAATTTACGATCTACTTGCAATTCGGGTCATTGTTGATTCGATCAAAGACTGTTATGCGGTGCTAGGGGCGATCCATACGAAATGGAAACCAATGCCAGGTAGGTTCAAAGATTATATTGCCATGCCTAAAGCGAATATGTACCAATCTTTGCATACGACTGTCATCGGACCTGCAGGCAATCCTGTCGAAATCCAGATTCGTACACAGGAAATGCATGAAATCGCCGAGTTCGGGGTTGCTGCTCACTGGGCGTATAAAGAAGGTAAAGGCGATAAAGTTGAACCAGATGGGATGACGAAGCAGTTAAGTTGGTTCCATGAAATTATCGAATTGCAAGATGAAAGTTACGATGCTTCAGAATTCATGGAAGGTGTGAAAGGCGATATCTTTAGCGATAAAGTCTATGTATTCACTCCAAAAGGCGATGTCACTGAGCTTCCAAAAGGTTCAGGACCGCTAGACTTTGCTTATAGCATCCATACAGATATTGGAAACAAGACGACTGGTGCTAAAATCAACGGGAAAATGGTCCAATTAGATTACAAATTGAAAAATGGCGATATTATCGAAATCTTGACATCTCCAAATTCATTTGGGCCAAGTCGTGATTGGTTGAAGTTAGTCGCTACAAGTAAAGCTAGAAATAAAATCAAGCGTTTCTTCAAAGGACAAGATCGAGACGAGAATGTGACAAAAGGTCATGAAGCTTTAGTGAAGTGTATTACAGATCTTGGCTTTGTACCGAAGGAGATCCTTTCGAAAAGCAAATTACATGACGCGTTAGAACGTTTGAATTTCCAAACAGAAGAAGATATGTATGCTGCGATCGGTTATGGCGAAGTGAGTCCATTGACGATGGCCAATCGCTTGACTGAAAAAGAGCGAAAAGAACAAAAAATCGAACAACAAAAACAAGAAGCAGAAGAGCTGATGAACCAACCTAAAAAAGAGCCTGAAAAAATGAAGGTTCGTCATGAAGGTGGCGTGGTCATCCAAGGCGTTGAGAACTTGTTGATCCGAATCAGCCGTTGTTGTAATCCTGTTCCAGGTGATGATATTGTGGGCTACATTACAAAAGGACGTGGGATTTCGATCCACCGTAAAGACTGTCCAAATGTCCAACCAGATAAGCCAAATGTGGAAGAACGTTTGATTGACGTGGAATGGGAAGACACTTCAAATACGAACAAAGAGTATGATGCTGATTTGGAAATCTATGGCTACAATCGTTCAGGCATGTTAAATGACGTCTTGCAGACGGTGAATGCCATGACTAAAAATCTGAACAGTGTTGAGGCACGAACGAATAAAGACAAAATGGCAACGATCCATTTAACAGTAGGGATACGGAACTTGTCTCACCTAAAAAGTATTGTCGATAAAATCAAGACCGTACCGGATGTATACAGTGTACGCCGGATGAATGGCTAGGAGGTAGAATTTTGCGCGCAGTGATCCAACGAGTAAGTCAAGCGGCTGTATCGATCGATGAGCAGGAAGTTGGTCGTATCAATCATGGTTTGTTGATTTTACTAGGTGTTCATGAAACAGATACGCAAACAGATGTGGATTATCTGATCAAAAAAATCGCCCAGATGCGTATTTTTGAAGATGAACAAGGGAAAATGAATCTAAGTATTGAAGATGTCAAAGGTGCGCTGTTGAGTATTTCTCAATTCACGCTTTTTGCAGATACAAAAAAGGGCAATCGCCCAAGTTTTATCGCAGCGGCTCGCCCGGAAACAGCGATTCCTTTATACGAAGCCTTTAATGATGGGCTAAGACAACGAGGAATCACAGTGGAAACAGGCGAATTTGGTGCAGATATGGCTGTGTCTCTGGTCAATGATGGGCCAGTGACGATCATCATCGATTCTCAAAACAAATGATTTTTATAAAAAGCATAAGCCTGATTTTGATGGAATATTTCAAAATCAGGCTTATTTTTGTTTGCTATGTTCTCAATTTAAGAATGCGCTTTCTGTTTTTGTTCGTCAGGAGTACGTAGATAAGTTAAAATAGAGGCTAGGAGGTGCTTGCCAATGGCTAATAAGAATCAAGCAACGATAGACGAAATCCTTTCTCATCGCTACGATAATGGCTTTGATTACTGGGCAACACCAGATAAAAAGTTGATCAAAGGCGCTCCTTTTACTACGTTAGAATGCCCGTTGTATCTTTTAGATGCCGGTGTTTTACCTGGAGAAAAGGTCATGCAAGAAACGGCGAATTTGATCTTTGAAACATGGCGGGAAGATGGACGGTTCAAAGTTTCGCCAAAGGGTGCGATCTACCCCTGCCATACAGCCGCTGCACTTCGAACATTGTGTTATTTGGATCATGCAACAGACAAGAGACTCAAAAAGACATTTGATTATTTTCTAGCGACTCAAGAAGATGATGGCGGATGGAAGTGCAATAAGTATAGTTATGGCAAAGGTCCTGAAACTGAATTTTCTACACCGATGACGACCTTAACAGTTTTAGATGCTTTTCGTTTCTCCGAATGGATCAACATTGATGAGCGGTTGGACCAAGCAGTGGAATTTTTATTGACGCATTGGACGATCAAACAACCGATCGGACCTTGCCATCATGGGATCGGGACACTATTCATGCAAGTAGAATACCCTTTTAGAAGCTACAATTTATTTTATTATGTCTATGTTCTATCTTTTTACGAAAACGCTAGAAAAGACGAACGATTTAAAGAAGCGCTTCATGCGTTGGCTTCCCAATTAGATGAGGGAATGATTCGAGTGGAAAGAGTGGTACCTAAGTTAAGAAAATTATCTTTTTGTGAAAAAGGACAAGTGAGTGACAGAGCGACGGAACGTTATAATGAAATTTTATTTAACATGAATGGGTCGTGAGGAAATCATTTATTCGAGGATAGGCGGCACAAGAGGAAAAATGATCGAGTTTTGACTCAAACACTTCTTTTGTCAGTTTTATCTGACAAGGAGTATCCTAATAATATCTAAAGTTATTTATTAGGAGGAGTAAAAAGATGCAAGAAATTCCAGTGGTCGATATCAAAATGACCGAAATCAAAAAATACTATAACGAAGGCTACAAAATGCTAGGAACATTAAGAGAAGAAGCCCAATCACCTGTTGTGAAAGCAAAGATATTCAATAAGGAAGCTGTGATCATCTACGGAGAAGAGGCAGCAAGACGTTTTTATGATCCAAGAAATTTCAAAAGAGAAGGCGCAATGCCTAAAATGGTGCAAAAAACATTGTTCGGTAAAGATGGGGTGCAGTCTTTAGATGGTGCGGAGCATCATCATCGTAAAGCAATTTTCATGGATTTGATGACGCCAGAGCGAATGGAAGATTATCATCAAATATTGGATCGAGTGTTGGCACATGAGTTGGAACAACAGCATGGTACCTTTGAGTTATTTGACCTGAGTAAAAAAGTACTTTTTACCGCTATTTGTGAATGGTCTGGAATCAACTTAGCGGATTATTCAGAAGAAGAGATCAACCAATTGGCAGATTATCAAATCGCCATGATCAGTGGAACAGTGACTTCGCCGATCGATCATTTTAAAGGGGTAGAAAATCGAAAAAAATCAGAAAAATGGGCGCAAGAGTTGTTAGAAGAAGCACGAGAAAATCCAGTAGCCGGAAAAGAAAATATAGCGCTCTATGCTTTTGCGAATGCGACTGACCTTAAAGGAGATCTTTTGCCTTTGGATATTGCGGCGGTGGAATTGTTGAATATTATTCGGCCGACTGTGGCATTGACAGTATGGGTAGTATTGATGGGACATGCGCTATTCAGTCGTCCAGATATCTATCAACAACTAAAAAATGATTTTACTCAGTTACAAGATCCTTTTATCCAAGAAATGCGTCGATACTATCCATTTTTCCCCATGTTACCGGCATTTGATTTACAAGATGTTGAAGTAGATGGTTATCGCATCCCTAAAGATAGCTGGGTGATCTTAGATTTGTATGGAACGAATCATGACGAACGAACGATTGAATCACCCGAGGCGTTTTTGATCAAACGATATATCGACAAAGCGAAAAAAATTTCCTATGAAGAAGAGTATGAGATGATTGCGCAAGGTGGCGGTGACTTCCGAAAAATGCACCGATGCGCAGGTGAATGGATCACTTTGCATAGTTTACGCGTTTTTTCCGATCAATTAGTGAATCGTTTTGCCTTTTCTGTGCCAGAACAAGACTGGACGATTCCATTCAATCAATTTCCGACTTATCCGAATAGCCGAGGATTATTGTATAAAGAGTAACGTGGACTTTCAGCATGGGGTACGTATTTGAATCGATTAGGTAGAGGGAAGAGAAGTAGCCTCTTAGGTAGTGGACTCCTTCTCTCCCGACCTCGTTCTATAAAAATATACAGGAGGTATAAAAGAATGAGCGAAGTTACAATTCATGTATCAGAGAAAGAAAAAGCATTGATGTTGGCAATGGCTGATTTGAACGGACTGACAATATCGGAATTAGCCAGAACGATGATATTAGGTACGCTAGAAAAACAAATGGACTTGGCGACCTATAATGAAGCGATGAAGGAGCATCAGAAATTTGATGAAAGTGTCTCACATGACGAAATGAAAAAAGAGCTAGGATTATGCTGAAACATCTTGTACATAATAAAAAAACAACCACCGCATTTTCTCGCGATGGTTGTTTTTGAGTATTATTTAAACTCTCGGAATAGCTGATCGATTGTTTGAGCATCTTCTAAAGATAAGTGAATATCCAAAGCTTTGGCATTATCTGCGACTTGTTCTGGTTTCTTGGCACCAGGAATGACAAATGAGATACGTGGGTGCGCGATGTACCATGCTAAGACTAATTGAGCAGTGGTTGCTTGATACTTTTCAGCAATTGGCTTTAATTGGTCGACTGCTGTAATGATGCGTTCATATCGCTCGCCTTGGAAGTTTGGTTTGTTTTTTCTAGGATCATCATCAGAAAAATGTTTCGGACTTTCTAAATCATACTTACCAGTCAATAAACCTGAAGCAAGTGGAAAATAAGGTACGAAACCAATCGCATTGGCTTCAAGATAGGGGAATAATTCTTTTTCTGCTGCGCGATGGATCAAACTGAATTGATCCTGTACGATATCGATATAGCCGTCTTGATTGGCTTCTTTCAATTGTTTTAAAGTGAAATTCGATACACCGATGGCACGGATTTTCCCCGCTTCTTTCAGTTCGTGTAAAGCGGCAACTGCCTCGTTTTTAGGTGTCTCTTCGTCTGGAAAATGGATATAAAAAATATCGATGTAATCTGTCTGCAAACGTTCTAAAGCTTCATCAACTGATTTTTTCAAAAATTCAGGAGAATTATCAAATTTTTTCGGTTGATCTGGCAGATGTGCCGCTTTGGTGGCAATGATGATGCGGGAACGATCATAAGCCGGTTCTTGCAAGACTTCTCCGATCAATTGTTCTGAACGACCTTCACCATAAATATAAGCAGTATCGATGAGGTTCAAGCCATTATCTAAGGCGGCTCTGACAACTTCTTTTCCGGTTTCATCCGCTAACCCAGAAAAAAGATTATGCCCTCCAACTGCATTTGCACCTAAGCCGATTGCTTCGGCATATACTTGAGAATGACCAATTTTTACTTCTGACATTTTTCTACCTCCTTTTTTATTTAGTCTAAATCAAAAAGAACAAAAGCTGAATCAAAAAGACTTTGAAAAAGAAATCAGCAAGAATATACTTGACTTTAAGCTGTGTTTTTAGTAGGTTATAATTAATATTTAAATATCGATGAAAGAGCGAGTAAGTAACTAAAGGCTTTATAAGAGAGGATCGTCGTGGCTGAGAGCGATCTAAAACAAGTAGTTTCTGAAAGACACTCTGGAGATGGACGCGTGCAAAGCCGTCCCGTAGACGAGCGTTAATCGTGAGAGGAAAGAGCAATCTTTCAAATATAGGTGGTACCGTGTATGAAATAATCATTCACCCTTGTTCATGGCGAACAAGGGTGTTTTTTGTTTGCATTGACTACATAGTGTGAAGAAAAGGAGAGAAAAAGATGAACTTCCAAAGACCAAAAGGAACAAATGATATTTTACCTGGAGAATCCGAAAAATGGCAATTTGTTGAAGAAACTGCCCGTTTATTATTCAAAGATTATCAATATAATGAGATCCGCACGCCGATTTTTGAACATTACGAAGTGATCGCTCGCAGTGTAGGCGATACGACGGACATCGTTTCAAAAGAAATGTATGATTTTTACGATAAGGGCGAGCGTCATGTGACGTTACGACCAGAAGGAACTGCGCCAATCGTTCGTTCGTTTGTTGAAAACAAATTATTTGGGCCAGAATATACTAAACCTTACAAAACATTTTATATGGGACCAATGTTTCGTTATGAGCGTCCCCAAAAAGGCCGCTTACGTCAATTCCACCAAATCGGTGTAGAAGCATTTGGCTCTGAAAATCCTGCGACGGATGTTGAAAGCATGGTGATGGCGTTAGACTTCTTCAAACAACTTGGGATCAGTCAAATTCGTTTAGTGATCAACTCTTTAGGGGATCAAGAAACACGTCAAGCCTATCGCCAAGCGTTGATCGATTATCTTGTCCCATTCGAAGCTGAATTAAGTGAAGATTCACAACGCCGCTTACACGAAAATCCTTTGCGTGTATTAGACAGTAAAGATAAACGTGATCAAAAATTTGTCGCAGAAGCGCCATCGATCTTAGATTATTTAAGTGAAAAAGCCAAAGCGCATTTTGAAACAGTGATTGCTATGTTGGATGCGTTAGATGTGCCTTACGAAATCGACAGCAACATGGTTCGTGGATTGGATTATTATACGCATACGATTTTTGAAGTAATGAGTGACGCACCTAAAATGGGCGCACAAGCAACGATCTGTGCGGGAGGACGTTACGATAACTTAGTTGAAGAACTAGGCGGACCAGCGACACCTGGATTTGGTTTTGCGATGGGGATCGAACGTATTCTATTAACGATGGAAGCAGAGGAAGTCGCTGTCCCTGTACTGAATTCATTAGATGCTTATGTTGTCGCACTAGGTGAAGAAACAAATATCGAAGCATTGAAAATCGTTCAAGCAATCCGTGATTTTGGTTTTTCTGCCGATCGTGATTTCATGGGACGTAAAGCGAAAGCCCAATTTAAGACAGCAGATAAAGCCGATGCGAAGTTGGTCTTAGTGATCGGCGCCGACGAATTAGCAAATCAAACAATCAACGTCAAATCAATGGCAAATCGTACAGAGAAAAGTTATGCATTAGAAGAAATCTATAACCACTTTGACAAAGTGTATGATGAAATGACGTTAGCGACTGAACAGGAGGAAAAATGATGGCACAACGAACAGTATACTGTGGACTTGTTTCAGAAAAGCAGTTAGGACAAACAGTCACATTAAAAGGATGGGTACAAAAAAGACGTGACTTAGGTGGCGTGATCTTTATCGATCTACGTGACCGTGAAGGAATCGTTCAAATCGTCTTTAATCCAGAAATCAATAAAGAAGCATGGAAAATCGCCGATAAATGCCGTAGTGAATACGTCATTGAAGTAACTGGAACAGTCAAAAATCGTGATGAACTAGCAATCAATCCTAAAATGGCAACTGGTGAGTTTGAGATCATTGCGGATGAGATCATTATCTTGAACCAAGCTAAAACACCGCCTTTCTTGATTGAAGATGAACAAACGATCAACGATGAGATTCGCTTGAAATATCGCTATCTTGACTTACGTCGTCCAAAAATGACGAAAAACATCAAATTGCGTAACGATACAACAAAAGCGATCCGTCACTATTTGGATGACCATGATTTCTTGGATATTGAAACACCATATCTGGGTAAATCAACACCTGAAGGAGCAAGAGATTACTTAGTTCCTTCACGTATCCATGCAGGGCATTTCTACGCATTGCCACAATCACCACAACTATTTAAACAATTATTGATGAACGCTGGATTTGATCGTTACTATCAAATCGTTCGTTGCTTCCGCGATGAAGATTTACGTGGCGATCGTCAACCAGAATTTACGCAAGTCGATATCGAAACAACGTTCTTGACCGCTGAAGAAATCCAAACGTATACAGAAGGTTTGATTGCTAAAGTGATGAAAGACGTACGTGGTATCGAAGTCACTTTGCCATTCCCACGCATGACGTATGATGAAGCAATGAGTCGCTATGGAAGTGACAAACCTGATACACGTTTTGACATGGAATTGATCGACTTGAGTACTGTTGTGAAAGACGTTGAGTTTAAAGTCTTCCAAATGGCACTTGAAAATGGCGGAGTGGTCAAAGCATTGAATGCGAAAAATGCAGCAAGCAAGTATTCTCGTAAAGACCTAGACAATCTTGGTCAATATGCCACTCAGTTCGGAGCAAAAGGCTTAGCATGGTTAAAAGTGGAAGAAGATGGCTTGAAAGGTCCAATCGCGAAATTCATGGGCGAAGCATCTGAAGCACTGATTGAAGCAACCAACGCTGAAGTTGGCGATATTTTATTATTTGGTGCGGATAAAGAAGAAGTCGTTGCCGCAACGCTTGGCGCAATCCGTTCCCGCTTAGGAAAAGAATTAGGCTTGATCGACGAGTCAAAATTCAATTTCTTATGGGTGACAGAATGGCCACAATTTGAATATTCAGCTGAAGAAGGCCGCTATGTTTCCGCTCATCATCCATTTACGATGCCAAAAGCATCAGATGTTGAACTATTGGCGACTGATCCAGCAAAAGTCTATGCAGAGGCATATGACATCGTCTTGAATGGCTATGAGTTAGGCGGAGGATCATTACGTATCCATACGAGAGAATTACAAGAAAAAGTATTGAAAACACTAGGATTCTCTGAAGCAGAAATGGAAGAGCAATTCGGGTTCTTGTTAAGTGCGTTAGACTATGGCTTCCCACCACACGGAGGAATTGCTTTAGGACTTGATCGCTTTGTGATGTTACTTGCAGGTGAAGATAATATTCGTGAAGTGATTGCCTTCCCTAAAAATGGTAAAGCAGCCGATGTGATGAGTGATGCACCAAGCACTGTTTCTGATCTTCAATTATTTGAATTGAATATCGATGTTACAGAAGTTGAGTAACAAGCAGTAAAGTTAAATTCCTTTTTTAGAAATTTAGAGGTTGTGAAAGTGTCACAGGTAAGTCGCGATTTATTCGTGCGTGTGGCGCTGACACAACCTTTTTTCTATTATTTTGGAAATTACAATCTTTTTTTCAAAGATGTCTCTTGATTAAATCTTAAAAGATCTTATAATAAGGGCATACCAGATAAAGCGAGGCTTTTCTCATGAAAAAAACTTTCGAAAATTGGGCGTATCATGACTATACGACCAAACTTTCGGTGTCGATCGTCTATGCGCTGATTGCTTCAGTCGCATTGAATTTTTTTTATCAACCAGGAAATATCTATTCAAGTGGAATAACAGGTCTTGCGCAAATCTTAACGACGCTGTCAAAATCAGTGATTGGTTTTGAGATCCCTGTTTCAACTACACTGTATTTGTTAAACATTCCATTGTTTTTTTTAGCTTGGTTCAAACTTGGAAAAAAATTCACGATTTTTACATTTATAACTGTGACCTTAACATCGCTTAGTATTCATATCATGCCGCAAACGATTCTTTCGACCGATCCAATCATTTGTGCAATATTCGGTGGTGCAGTCACGGGCGTTGGGATTGGCTTAGCATTGAAAAACGGCTTGTCTTCTGGCGGATTAGATATTGTGAGTATTACGATCCGCAAAAAAACCGGTCGATCAGTCGGTTCGATTTCCATTTATTTCAATGCGTTGATTGTTTTCGTTGCGGGCTTGCTCTTCGGTTGGCAGTATATGTTTTATAGTGCATTGTCGATTTTTGTAAGCGGCAAGGTAACCGATGTCGTCTATACGAAACAAAAAAAGATGCAAGTCATGATCGTGACAAAACATCCCGAAGCAGTGATCGAAGCAATCCAAAAATGTATGCGTCGTGGCATCACGATTATCAATGAAGCAGAAGGCGCATATAAACACGATAAACAAACAGTCCTAATGACGATCGTTACTCGCTATGAGCTTCCTTTATTACGTGAAGCAATGAAATCATCCGATCCACAAGCATTTGTCAGCATTGCGGAGAATGTCCAAATCCTCGGACGTTTTTATGAAGAGGGAATTTAGAATTTAGTAAAATAGTTAGATAAAACACAGTGGATAACTGAATGGTTATCGCTGTGTTTTTTTGTTGTTTTGTTAAATACAAAGCACTTAAAAGTTATTGGTTTATATAGTTTTTATATAATCCTATCGTCCAGATTCTAAAATTTTTAGCGGTTTTTAGTCTAAAACGACACTTTATTAGAGAGTTGTGATTATTTAAAAATAACGTGATATATTTAAGTGGAAAGTAGGAAAGACAAATTTATGGATCTTGTATAAAAGAAAGGGGACAGTATCTTGAAATTAAAAACGATTCGTTCTATCAGAATAGTCAAAGTAATACAGTTCTTCCTTAGTTGCTCAGCTGTCTACTTACTGATAAGAGGACCTAAGTATACAGTTTTGATACCATTATTATTTGGGTTTCTCTTTGAACTAACCCTTCCAAAAGAATATGGTGGAGGACTAGTTAAAAATAAAAAGAATGTATTTATTAATTCAGAAAAAATTTGGATTGAACCACTTGTTGGAATTTTACTTTTGTTTTTATTTATTATTTTTTCAACTATTATTTAATTGCCCTGGGAAGAATAAGGTGAAAAAAGGGATGTAGGAAATTTGTGTTTATTTTTTTCAACATTTAAAGAATTTCAAGCATGGCAGAGTATTTGTATATCAAAATTTCGTTATCAACATAGCTATATAAACAACATTGTTGAGCCAACAGGGTATACCCTGTTGGGCTTTTTGCATATTCGTTATATACTTGGATTTGTAAGAGGTCAACTAAGTTGGGCAACAGGATTTTAAAAAAGTTGAAATTTTTCGTGGGGGAGAATTTTTTATGGCAAAAATTGGTTATGCAAGAGTAAGTAGTATGGATCAGAATTTAGATCGATAATTAGAGCTTTTATCTGACTGTGAAAAAATTTTTACTGACAAGCTAAGTGGAAAAGATACAAATCGAGAAGCATTCCAAGAAATGATGGAATTTATT
Source organism: Enterococcus sp. DIV1094 (assembly GCF_017316305.2). Lineage (NCBI taxonomy): Bacteria > Bacillati > Bacillota > Bacilli > Lactobacillales > Enterococcaceae > Enterococcus > Candidatus Enterococcus mangumiae. The sequence goes on along the minus strand of NZ_CP147250.1, from coordinate 784,186 downwards.
CGCGAGGATGATATTGTTGTAGTAACTGAATTAAAACGGCTTGGACGTAATAATAAAGAATTAACGGAAACAATGAACTTGATCCAGATGAAAAAGGCAACACTTGAAGTCTTAAATCTACCAGCTTTAACTGGAATCACTGATGATAACCTACGTCGCTTACTAAACAACTTGATCATTGAGTTATATAAGTATCAGGCAGAGGACGAACGTAAGTATATACTTGAAACTCAGAGACAAGGAATTGCACTTGCTAAAGCTAAAGGAAAATATAAAGGAGGGAAGCCTAAATATAGAGAAAATGATCCACGTCTTCAGTTAGCCTTTAAATTATTTCTAGAAGGATCTACAGATAAAGAAGTAGAACAAAAAATAGGTATCAATCGGAGAACTTTTAGAAGATATAGAATGAAGTATGGAATTACCAAAAATTCGAGAAAGACAAATAATTAGTACAGTATTATATTAATTTTTAAAATTTTAAATTAACAAGATTTGGAGAATAATAGTGTGAAAAAATTAATAGTTTTAGGAAACGGTTTTGATTTATCTTGTAACTTACCTTCGACATACAAATAATTTTTTTGATATAGATCAGTCATATTTAAAAAAGGTTCTAATTTTCTAGAATATAAATATTAAATTACAAACCAATACACTTTTAAGGAGATTTAGTATCATGGTTGAACAACAAATCAAAGATATATCCTACTATTATCATAATCCTTTGGAATTTGAAGAACTTTTAAAAAACATTGAGTTAATGGAAAGAACAGATAACCTAAAAGACATTATAGGTTTGAATACACTAGAAACATGGATAGAAGACAGAATAGCCCATATTAAAAATCTACAAGAATTGTTAGATAATTATCCTGACACTCAAAAAAAAAATAAAGAGTATTATTGGGAGATCACTGGGAGGAAAAAATGCTGATACTTGGATTAATGAATTCTTTAGCGATCCAGAAACCTATCGAGGTTTTCCAAAATTATTTTCACAATATAACTATTGGTTAAGGTTATCAAATCAAGAAATGTGTAAATACTTACATTCTGAATTTGCAGAATACCATCATATTTTAGGAGATAAAAAAATAGTAAATAAGTATTCTGTAGAAATACTGAATGGTTTAAGATATAACAAGGATAAATTATTTGAAAATATTCGATTAATTACGGAGAGATCTCAACGTAAAGAGAAAATATTCTTTCCAGAAGGCTTTGAACAATCAAACCTATTTCAAGAAATGGTGAATTCATTAATTGATTTCTTAGAAGAAAAAAATTTGAGAGATATTATGTTTATAGATATGCTGTTAAATTTTAAGGATGCAAAATTCCCTTTAGACGAGTTAACCAGATATCGAATAGAGCAATTTGAAAAGGATTTCTGGGAAGATGACACTATGAAAAAGTCAATTTCTACTTTTAGTTCAAAAGTTTCTATTCAAGATCAAATAGAACCTATAACATTTTATTCCGAGGAGGATCATATTACAGTCTCTATTAATAGAAAAACTTTGGAGTCTTTAGAAAAAGATGAAATTTTGTGTTTCATCAATAAAAAAGTTCTTATTGATGAGTATGGAAGACTAGCTTCTCTTCATAGGATATTAGCAAATGAAAGTGCTCTTATTGAAATAGTAAAGCCAAAGAGGAAAAATGAGTACGATATTGCACTTTCGCAGAATATTCTAAACATGGTTGAGATGTCTATCATAGATTGCTTGATAGACTATTTTCAAGGTAAACAAATTTCATTTGAGAATCTTTTAGCCTGCTTTTTCAATGAGCAAATTCTTTTGAAATACGGCATAGAAGGTTTCTCTATGGAAGAAATTGGTAGCAACATGCCTTACTACTTTCGTAATATACATCTTGTAGTTGAGCTAGAATCTATCCTAAAACAGTATAAATTATTATCAAAATATGGAAAAATCGATTTAGGTTTACTTAATTCAATGCCTCCACTTGACATTGGAGCAATAGAATCAATATTGGAAAATAAATATATCGAAGTTTCAAATGAAGATATTCCAGAGGATAATCGTTTTTTAACAATAAAATCAATGTTTGATAAGTGTGATTATGTTTGCACAAAATATTTATCAGAGGAAGATATTAAAGAGTTAAAAAATTTACCTTCATTTAAACAGTATTCTACTTTTTTTTCAAATGATGAAACAAATTACTTGAATTTCACTTTGAATAATAAAGAGTATGCTGATTCTTTAGGAATTAGAAACGCTTATCTACACGGAGCAGGGAAGAGTTTTTCTGAGGAAGAACATAAAAACAACTATTTAATGCTAGTAAAAATATTTTTAATTGTGATTTCAAAAATAGATGAAGAGCTTTATTTGAATAAAATATCAAAGCAACCTGAATCCTAGTAGTACTTTTCATGTACCTATTTAAGTTGTATGTTATAACCAATAACGATATAACTTAGGTACGAAATGAAAGCACCAAGGCCAATCTTATGCGACTAGGATTGGCTTCTTTTCGTTTGTTGCAACTCTAAGTGTGTGAGTTACGGTTTATTTAGGGTACACTTTAAACGTACATTATAACCAGTAACATACTTCCATCATAAAAACATGAATACACCTCTTTCAGCACTAGAACTCAATTCTAAGTGCTGTCCCTTATTTTCAGTAGAAATATTTAGATTATAAGAGACGAAAAAGTAAAAAAATAAAAAAGTTTACATAATAAGGTTTGCCTAAAATTAATCAATTATAACTAAGTGGGTTATTTTTTTAAAAGAAGTAAATACAAATTAAAATTAAGTTGTTGTCGCTAATTTTTTTCACTTGTTTAAATTTTTTCGTTATTTAAATATTTTTAAATTTTTTTAAGTGCTTATGTACCTAAGAAGATGGTTTGTGAAATATAATTTGATCACTTCCTACGTGTGATTTTTATATAAATGTTACACTAATTAATAACGTATGTTAAAAGGAGTGTTCATGAAGTGTTAAAAGATCAGCTACTTGATAGTTATGAACTTAGGGAATTACGTTTGTTGGATGAGCTATATATAAATGCGGGGAAAGTAGATAAAGAAACTTTGAAAATTAAGTTATCTGTATCTCAAAATGTATTATTTAACATTGTAGAATCTATAAATTTTCGTTTATCCAATCATTTTGGAACTAAGTGGATACAATATAAAAAAGATTTGAATACGTTTGTATTGTCTGACCAAGGTCATTCAAAATTAGGAGAGATTATTGGTATCTATGCAGCAACATCGATTAATTATTTGCTCATACGAGAGTATTTGGAACAGCGCTCAGTTAGTGCAGAATATCTGACTAGGACTCTACAGATTAGTAGAGCTGATCTGTATCGAAGAATGAAAAGAATTAATCTAGTACTGAAGCAATTTGATATAGAGATCAAAGATAACCAATTAAAAGGGAATGAATTACAATTACGATATTTTGAACATATTTTTTATCAAAATATTTTTCCAGAGGAATATCTATTTTACAATCCTCAAGATTATATTCAATTTGAACATTTATTTAAGCATTTAGAATCCTATTATGGTGCAGATTTCAAACCAATGCAAAAAGCAAAACTTTCTTTATGATTTTCTAATTTGTTGAAGAATAGGCAAAAAAATCGTGAGGCTGGGGCAATCAGTGCTTGTTTACGACAGTACTTAAAAAACAATATTTTTTATAATGAATTTACAGAAATTCTCGTTAATTTTTTTAAGTTATTTCATATTAAACTAACCGAAATTGACAAAGTTAGCAGTTACTTATTCAATCTTTTTTTTACCGTGCCTTCTTCTTCGGATAAAATAAAGGATATGATTGATTACTCAATAGACCGCAAAGATATAGTTGGTCAATCGATCGCAGAATTAAATTCCTGTTCTACTAAGCGCTTGTTCCCGGATGAATCTGAGTGTGATTTTAGCCCTTGTAACCGCATGTTCTACTTATATTATGTCTTTAATTGCCATCATTGTATTTTATTTTTTAAAGGGTATATTTTTCATATAGATTCTACGTTACTTCATTTTTATCAAGAATATAATTATAAAGATATTGTGGTGCGTAACTGGATTGATTCGTGGTGCATGAAAGAAGCATATAAACACACTTTTTTGAGAGAAAATAAAGACTTTATCCTTCATAAATATCTATTATATATTTACCACGAACAATCACTAATTGAATTGCCTCTACGCGTTGGTGTAATGCTTTTCATAGATCCATTGATGGAAGTGATGGTAATAGATTGGCTAAAACTAGAACTTTCAAAAGAGCATGATGTTCAAGTTGAAAGCTATCAAGAAACGAAAAAGTATGACTTGGTTGTCGTAAATGTACCCAATCGATTAAAGAAAAATAATCATAAAGAAGTGTTTGTGATTACTGGAAGGGGTACTCCTTGTGATGGTAAAAAAATTTGCGAGAGAGTATTTGAACTCCAAGCTAATCGATTTAAGCAAAGCTGATTTATTCTAAACAAAGTCATTCATTTGAAGATCCTATGAACAAAATAAATAAGCAAAGTCTCGTTTTTATGAACTTTCTTATTTATTTTTTTTTATATAAAACATGAGATAGCCAGTTTCAGAGGTCCGACGCATCATTAATAAATTCTCAGTGGTATCAGAAATTCATCGATTTAATAGGAATTTGAGACTTGCGCTTTTAGAATAATGGTTATAATTTACCTGTTCATGTGAGAATGAAACAGATTAACTAGATTCAACTGTTTATCAAGATATTAGGCTTCAACTGGAATAAAGAAAGTGATAGATAATGGGGAAATTAAAAATAGGAATCTCTGTCGTAATCATTAGTTTACTATGTGGTGGGATATGGTATATGATCCATCCACAATATTATTACGTAAAAGTTACAACTGACGGAGAGATACGAGCTGAAATAACAGATGAGAAAGTCTATTATTATGATTTAAAAGGATATGATGAAGACGGAAATGGAAAAAAATTACACTTCTCTACACATCCAGATTTAGGTCGACCTTTTATTAAAGACTCGTATTTGAAAATCACCTATACCAACTTAAAGAAAGAGCAAGGGTATATGGAGCTAAAAAGAACAGAGATTCCACAGAAAGCATTGATTCAGTTAGAAAATAAAGAGTGAAATTTAACATAGAGTTAAAAGGATAAAAAATATTGAAGAAAAGGAAGGGAAAATATTGCAAAAAAAGTTTACGCATTGCTTTGTTTCAGGGGTTCTTCTGTCACAACTGTTGTTTATTACACCTTTACAAATAGTAGCAGATGAAAAAGTTTTATCGACAGAACAGACTACAATAGATACGATATCAGGCACAGCAACAACTTCAGAGGAACAAACTGAAACAACGAATGAAACGAGTACAGCAGACACCACCAGCGACACATACGATACAACGGATGAAACAAGCACAGCAGACACCACCAGTGATACAAACGAAACGACAGATGAAACGGCCACAACAGGAAGCACGAGTGACACAAACGAAACCACGGGAGAAACGACTACAACAAATACAACAACGGATAATTCAGAAGAAACAGATACATCAACTGAACCATCCATAACAAAGCCGACTAAACCAAGTCAACCACAAGAACCTGATACAACAGGCGCAGATGATTCGAATAATCAAAAGGAGAAGACAGATCAAGGGGATACGGAACAAAAAGCACCACCACAATCAGTTACTCCGGCTACACCAATGACTCCTGAAGAAGAGGTGAACCAACCAAGTCCAACTATGCCCATTCAAGACTTAGTACCAGGGAGTGAAGAAATCGATAAGGACTCGATTCATTTTGAAAAAGATGAATCTGTCGAAAGTTTTATTCGTAAAATAGGGGAATCCTCAAGAAAAATCGGTCAAGAAAATGGCTTATATGCGTCTGTGATGATTGCGCAAGCGATTTTAGAATCAGCGAGTGGACAAAGTCAGTTAGCACAAGCGCCAAACTACAATCTTTTTGGAATTAAGGGAGCATATAAAGGAGATAGTGTTTCCCTTACTACGCAAGAAGATACAGGTGAAGGGACACTTTATAGCGTGCAATCAGCGTTTAGAAAATACAAAAATTATGAAGAAAGTTTACAAGACTACGCGAAGTTAATGACAAGTGGCTTAATTGACAATCGTGAGTTTTATGCGGGCATGTGGAAGTCTCATGCTAAAACGTATCAAGAAGCGACTAAATTTTTAACAGGACGTTATGCGTCTGATACGAGGTACAATCAAAAACTGAATGGTTTGATTGAAACATATGACTTACAACAATATGATAAAGAAACTACTGGACCGGAAGTAAACCAGAAAGGATATATTACACCACTTAAAAACTATACGATTTCTAGCCCTTTTGGTTTTCGAGATGGTGAGTTTCACCGTGGTTTAGATCTAGCTGCGTCACAAGGAGAACCAATCTATGCAAGTAAAGCTGGTACAGTGAGAAAAGCAGAATTCCATTCTTCTTGGGGAAACTATGTAGCCATAGAACATGAAGACGGTACGACTGCATTGTATGCGCACCAACAAGCATATACCGTAAAAGTTGGTGATCATGTCGCACAAGGACAAATAATTGGTTATGTAGGTTCTACTGGTAATAGTACTGGGAGTCATCTGCACTTCGAGGTTAGTCGAGACAGCAGTTTAAACCAATCCCAATTGATTGATCCATTTGCGTTGCTATTTTTAAAGTAAATAGCTGCTTAAAGTTCTCTGATGATTATGACCTTACATCTTTTAAAAATTTTAGCTTGCAAGCTATCATGCTTTGGTTAATCAGAAGAGAACTTTGTTTCAAAATGAAAAGATACTATATCATAGTAGAAATGATGTTGTTGTAAAAATATAAGATACGGCACGTATGATTAATAAGGAGGTGCAGGAAAATGTCAGAGAAGGAGTTATTATCCTTTATTTCACAAACAAAACAAAGAACATTCACTTTTATTGATTTGGATAGTTGGCGAAGGAAGAAAGGACTTCCAGAATTAACGAGTACTGAAAAACTAATTTTTATTTCTCAAGTAAAATATTTACATTATCTTGATACTGCTTATATCAAAGGAAAAAATAAATATTACTATCTTTTTAAATACAAAAACTATAAAGAATTGAAAGATGAAAAAGTGATACCTTTCTATCTTAAAAAACATGAAAATAATTTTTATTATCAGACTAGTAGTTAGAGGAAGAATAATATCAATAATGCGTAAATAACTCTAAAATATGAGACCATTCGATTTCCACTCCTAACTATAATTTAATCGTATGGATTTTCCATATAATCAATTAAGAAAGGAGGGAAAATATGAAACATTCTAAATGGTTGAGTATGCTGAGTTTGGTTGCACTAGCCATTCCAACAGTAGTTGCAAATCAGGTGACATTTGCGACAGAAGCAGAAAAAGCGATAGAGGGTGCCCCTGTAATGAAACCATTAGAGCAAACTGGACAGGCTCCGGTAATTTTTGCGAATGATCGGACCCTTTACGTCGGAGATTTTTTTAATCCATTGGAAGGCGTATATTTTTATGATCACGAAGATGGAAGTAGCCAACCTGCACTAGAGAATGTCATCTATGATAATGTGGATATGAACCAACCAGGAAAATATAAAGTAACGTATGCAATAGAAGATTCTGATCATAAGCGAACGGAGAAAAGCATTGCTGTCACTGTTCTAGACCACATTGCAGATATTGTATTTCCACAAAACCCTATTGTTGTCTCGCAATATAGCACGTTTAATCCGCTTCCAAAATAATTAGGGATCACTTCACATGATAGTCAAGGTGTGGAGACAACAGATTATCTTTATTCTGGAAAACAATGTAGACACTAGAAAAGCGGGCACATATAGTATCATCTATTGTGTACCTTCTATCCATGGCGATCCCGTTGTTATAAAAAAACTAAATGTGTCAGTTATACGAACAAAATAGCTAAGCGATTATGTTCGTAGTTCAGTAAATAACTGTCACGTCAAGAAAACAAGTAATTGTCATTTAATCGAGTAAATTAGACTGTTCTAACCTGTTCTAGTAAATAAACAAGAGAGCCGAAGCGGCTCTTTTGTTTTATACGTCTATAGAAAAAATTTGCATACTACCGATTTTAATAATAAAGGATAGTTTAAAAGATGAACATAGAAGAATGAGAAGGAGATAGAAATATGCAGAAAATAATTAAATTAGGTATTTTATCATTAGCATTAGGAGTGACAGGCGGAACAATGAAGGTGCACACAGACACTCTGAATTTAGAAACTCAAACCAGTTTATCGGAACCACAAAGAAGTCCTCTTACAACATCTCCATTAGCTGAAACTCAAGTTGATATTCCGGTAATCAATACAAGTAATGGAAATTCAAAGATTCAAATGAGCTTAGTGAATGGTCAGGCTCATTTGTCCATGAAGATTGAGCTAAAAAATCCGAAACCTTATTTATTCGTTCGTTTCTTTACACAAGAAGATGGGATTTACCAATCAATTCCTTATTCTGAGTCTGGAAAATATGAATTAACACTTAATGATGAAGATATAGCTATTCTACGCCAGCAAGTAAGTGTAAGTAACTATGCAGCAGTAGGTATTGATGTCTTAAACGCTGACGAACAATTGCCGATCTCTATGTTATATGCACGTGATTTATTATCTGCGTACGATGAATTAACTGGAAATAATACAATGATCAAAAGTTTAAGCGTTCAGCCATTTGTTATAGGTAAAGATTCATCGATCGTTGGAACATTTGATAATCGAGGAACAACGGATAAAGATACATTGATGTTGATTGTCAATGGACTTGGTAGACGAATCATGCAGTTTGATTCTGTTCCTGAATCAGAGCAAGTTGAAAATCAACCCTTTCAACTATACGCTGAAGATTTCGTAGACTCAATCGATAAAAAGGTGAGTATTTTACATTTGAAAGATGGAAAAGTGTTTGCACAAGTGGATGTTCCCTTGAAGAGTAGCAGCAACTAATCAATCATTCCTATCAAATTTCAAGCCAAGTGCGCTTCCTATCAAAGGGAGCGTATTTAAAAGACAATTTGAAGGAATATAATGGTTAATCCAAATCATTATCTGAAATGCCCAAATTTATTTTAACTCAAAGGATATAACGGTTGAAATAAAGTTCGATGCTTTATGAATAGAATATTTAGGGTGAATAAATTTAGTGAGTCTCAAAATTTGATGAAAAATAGCTGAAAATGGAATTTTGAACGACTCACATTTACTTATTCTTAACAAAGAAGAGTTGTTAATCGTTAAAACTCTTTTGCAATAGCAAATAGGATACTATGGCTGTTCTCCCACTTATGATTGTTCTATTTGTTATTGCATATCTTATGAATAGAAAGGTGTGGAAAAAATGTGGAAGAAATATGGCTCCCCCACTGTTTGTTTACTCATTTCTTTGTTAATCCCTTTTTTTGGTACGTCATTCGTTTATGTAGATAAACATGGAATTGTTCACGAGCCAGGATTTTACAGTGTCATTATAGGAGAAATTGGATTTCTCGTTTCAAGTATTTGGTTCATAGCTAGATACTGGCGTAATAAGAAAATTTCAAGTTAATAGTGAAAGGCTTTCGTAGAAAGACAGACAATGCGAGATATTTTTATAAAAAGGTATCTACTATTTTTAGGATGTGTTTCTCAGAAGGGGGACGAAATGAAAAGATTCTTATTTCTTACCATTGGAATGCTTGTTCTTCTAACAATAAGTATTTTTATGGAATACAACAATTTAATGATTCCCCATGTTCACTTGCATACAAAAAATCCGAAAGCTTTGGAACCGAGTTTTTTACCCTCAAAAGAAGAACTATTAAGATATGAAGGAAACAAGTTACAATTTTTAGGATGCTATCAAGCGATAATTGTAAACTTCAGAAATAAGTATACGATATTAACGAATCATCATGGAACAGAAATCCAGTTGCCGATTAAGGTTACGGATAAACAAAAGCAATACTTTTCTATTCCATCTGTGACATATATTCCTACTTATTTAAAATGTTCGGCTACTTTTGGATTGGCAGAAAGAAATGGTCACTATTTCGCTTATCAAGTAAAATAATAATATTCAAAGATAAGTGTATGAATGAATTTAAGCGGAAGGCCTATACTGATTCTTTTTTTGTTTTTTAGTAGTCATTGATTTCTTTTCATAAATTTGTGAAAATTGGCTTTCTAGAAATAGATTATTTTAAGATGGTAGATATCTATTTGGTTGAAACGAATCCTTTGTGTGCCATCTATTACAAAGAAATGATTCAACAAATCTTAGATAGTAAAAGACCGCATATTCTATCCAACTAATTAGTGAACCGCAACGATTCTTTCAGTAGCTTGGTAGAGTAAGGTATGATGAGGACGCAGGTTTAGAGTTTGGAGAGAAGATTAGGCATGTATCTACCGGGTTCATTGTCTTTAGTAGTTATACTGAACACACGATTCTACAAAGTTTGTATCGAAATATTCAACTCTATGATTTTGTGCTTAAAAGAGATTCATTGGAATATGGAAAAATCTTATCGGCAGTCATTTCTACTATCTTTCATCGTTAGGATCGCAAGGTGCGCCAATTACACATTGACGAAAAACTTGGGGGTCAAACTAGTTAATCATTTCAACAAAAGATATTCTTTACCCTGAGACAAGTATAGTCAAAAACAAAACAAGAGTACTTACATCATCTGAAGAACATGTAGCCAATCATTCGCTTAGTGTACTGAAGCAGAAATTGATGTTTACTTCTTTTTGCCTCAAGTTAAAATCATATATTCTTAACTTAGAATATGTCATTTATATTGTCCGGAAATAGTTATGTATTCGGTTCGTAAATGAGGAAGGATTGGGATCATCAAACAGGTGAATATTAATTAGAACAGTATATGTATTGGGAAGTACGATAAAGAAATATATATTCTAAAAAGAAAGAAATGAGGAGAAATAACCTCAGAGATGATAGCATTTAAATTCGCTAAATAAAATCAAAAGTGTATGAAACAAAATAGTCATCAAAAACTGAGCTCAACATTAATGATCTGAATTTTCAGATTATTCAGATCATTAATGTTGGTTCTGTAAAAATTTGTATCGTCTCTTTTTATGAGAGCGTGTATAAGAAGGGGAATGACAAATTCTCAAATTTTTTAGAAAAGGAGGAGTAGTATGACCAAAAAAGAATTAGCCATTGCTTCTTATTGTAATACTGCCTGGGCGCCTCACTTAGCTGCATTAATACTTTTAATCATAGACAATTGCCAAAAGAAAGATATTTTATTTCATTTTTTTGTTCTAGATATCCAATTAACAGATACTGATCGTCAGATGTTAAAAACCATCGTCTCAATAAAACGAGAAAAAGCAAGTATTGAATTTTTAACCATTGACAACCATCTAGTAAGGAGGACTGATCAAGAACTTTCAAAGGTGGCCAATGCTCGAATTTTGTTGCCCGCGCTTTTAAAAAATCAATCGACGGAAAAAATCCTATATTTAGATTGTGACATGATTGCCCTTGAAGATATTTCCGAATTATGGGCCGTCGATTTTTCAGGACATGTCATCTCAGCAGTGGAAGATGCTAGTTTCCACCATCCCTCAATAGAAGTGGATCTGCCAATTAAAACCTTACTATGTTTCGATTCTGGCGCGATCGTCGTCGATGTCTTGAAGTGGAATCAGTTAGGTATTACAAAGAAGGTGCTAGAAAATATCAAACGTTATCCAAACAAATTGGAGTGTCACGACCAGGAGGCGTTAAACGTAGTGCTGTATAATCAATGGTATCGGCTACATTCTAAATGGAACGTCCAGACCTATATTCTAAATAAGACGAAAAGACATCCAACATTTATAGGAGAGAAAGAATACCGTGAAGCGAGGAAGAGGCCTTATATCATCCATTACAGTGGACAGCCAAAACCTTGGCAACCAGCATTCCAACATCCAAGCAAAAATTATTACGAACTATATACGACTCAAGTAAAAAGTTTGTTGAGATTGCTGGAGAATCTTGTTGGATGATTACTAGACAGACAACTAAAAATATGACTTGATTAGTGGGATTGGCACAAGGGCGATTTCGATCAATCAAGCGGTAACTACGAAATTGGTTCTTTTTCTTTTCGTAGTTATCGCCTGATTTGTGAAGAAATTATATAGTGTTGTTGAATGAAGTGATGAAAAAAGTCTAAGTTCTTTTTTTGATAGTTAATTATTTTTCGTGTACATATAAAGAGAAACACTGGGTAGCATCCATTTCAGATAATTAGTAGTCGCAAAAACCAAGTCGAATCCCATTCGAATTGAGACTGTTAGAAAGAAAAATTTATGTAATATTGGGATATGGGTAGGAAGATGTTTATTTTCTACACTATGAATGTTTGGATAATGAAGCGTGACACTGAGGGTATCGAAAATGTGTTGGCTAAAAAAGAAGAAGTCACGAGCAATGTTTTTGTTACATGAATGAACAACGATTTTCAAAGACCAACAATATAATGAATGCTTCGATTATTATCTTGAACATATATGTTAGCAGTGAAGTTTTTTTCGATGGGAATGACGCAAACAACAATCTGTTACAGAAAAGATCAAACGAATCACTGCAAAAGTTTTATGGAAAATGTACAATGAAGGAGGAGTCAATGAATGAAAAAAAAGTGGGTTTCGAGTTTATTGCTTGGTAGTTTATTCTTGCAAGTAATGACTCCAATGTTAAGTTTTGCTCAAGAGACAACAGAATTGACCACGACTACTAACGCTGCAATAAAAAAAGAAGACAAGCCGGCACAAAATCCAACCAATACTAGCGCTTCAAAAGACAATAAAGAATCATCATCTAAACCTGAAGCTAGTAGTCCTATTGACACGAGTAATCCATTAAATATATCACCCGTATCACCTGGAAAACCTAGTGAGTTGGAGAAACAAAATTCAAAGAACCAAGTGTCCACTGCCCAAAACCTACCGTCTTCAGCTCCTATAGCTGATGAGAATTTGGGTCCAGAATTGTTTGAAAATCCAAAGTTTTTTGACTGGGGCGGTACTACCATCCCTAATACTATACCAGGGTGGACTCCTCTAGCAGGTGGGTATCACATGAATAGCACGGCCGTGCAATGGCCACCAGGAAATGACACTAAAGAAAGTATGAGGTTAATGATCTTCTCTACAACAACAAACACCATGATATATCAAGATGTATCGGTTACGCCAGGTAGCACCCTGTCTTTTGGTAACTTCTATACTACTGGGATTAGAGTCTCAAAGGACTTCATTGTATATGCAGGACCTGTAAGTGATAACTTAGAGGATTTTTCGGTAGTGGACGCATTTACACCGCCTTTGGGAAACAATGTGTGGAAGAGAGTTGAATTTGTCGTTCCCCAAGGTATGACTAAAATGAGAATTATAATTAGAGGGAAAAAAGGAGACCGCTGGAACCCTCCTGAGTTTACTGGTTTCAGTTTAAAACAAGACTTAAATCCACCAGTAAATACAGCCGCACCGGTGATTAATGCCTCAGACCGACGTCTGGCATTAAATGCTACCTTTGATCCGTTGGAGGGAGTAACCGCAACGGATGCAGATGACGGGCCAATTACTTTAACGGAGGCAAACGTTGTTCATAATGACGTGGACACTAGTAAAGAGGGAAGCTATTCTGTTACTTATTCTGTGACAGACAGTGGGGGATGGACAACAAGAAAAACAATTGCTGTCACAGTGGGTAACCCAAATACCCCCCCTGTCATTCATTTGCCAAGCCCCTCCCCTTCTGTAGCACAAGGAAGTACTTTTGATCCAGCACCAAGCAAATGGAACGTTACTGCAACAGACACTGAAGATGGGGATTTAACAAACAAGATTGTGGTTGAATCCAATAATGTAGATACAAGTAAACCTGGGCAGTATAAAGTCTCCTATTCTGTTAAAGATAGTGGAAATTTACAAACGAAAATAGATATGCCGGTGACGGTAACCCCTAAACCAGCAGGGACTATTGATTTGTCGGTGGATAATAACGGTGCTATCTACCAAGTTCCTCAAGGAGAGGACCTGCAGATTAAAGGGCAAGTATCGGATACAGGGTTGCAGAATTTTATGGTTTCGGTTAGGTTAAAAGGAGATCCAGTGGGAAACAACATTGATTATAATTTGTTTTCTAATGTTCCGTTAGGTGAGAAGCGAGATTATAGCTTATCGGTACCTACAGAGAAGTTAAGTGTAGGAAAAACCTATCAGTACACGGTTAGGGCAGAAGATAGTGTAAACCCCACAAAAGAGGAAAATATATTTATGGTTGTAATGCCTCCCAAACCAGCACATACTTTAGATTTAACTGTAGACAAAGACACGTTTGATATTGAAAAAGGCGAAAGTGTGCAAACTACAGGGGAAATTTGGTCCAATACAGCTACAGCTATGCAATCAGTAAGTATTAAGAAAAAAGGCGAGGCAACGTCGATTGATAGCACAAATTTTACGTCTACTCCGGCCAATCAACACAATAAATATTCGTTAACGATACCAGCCGATAAATTGTCTGTTGGAGCGAATACGTTTGAAGTAATAGGGGAAGATGATCAGTCTACAGTTTCGACAAAAGAAATCACAGTAAATGTCTCCCAACCCTCTGATCTTATTGAATTGAAAAATGGTAGTTTTGAAAAACCTCTAATTAGTGGCGCAAACCGCGGACAGACATTTGCTGAAGGAACGCCTGACTTAGAGTGGCAAACGACCGCTGCAGATCACACGATAGAGTTACAAAATATTACGCGTTATGGTCCAGCACCTGATGGGCAACAATGGGCTGAGTTAAATGCTAGCGACGTCGGCGCGTTATACCAAGATGTTCAAACAAAGCCAGGATCGATTGTTCGTTGGAGCGTTTATCATCGTGGACGCGATGGGGAAGATGTAGCTAAAGTAAAATTTGGCGTACCAAATGGCAAAATGGAAGATATCCAGACAATGAAAACGGGCACAACTTGGACAGAATATTCAGGCGTGTATAAAATCCCTGATGGACAGACTGTTACTCGATTCCAGTTTGAAGCTGTAAGCACTAGTTCTGGAAATAATTCCGTGGGAAATTTAATTGATAAAGTAGTATTTACGAATGAACAAATTGGTGAGAAGCCTGTCATTCAAGCAGTTGATAAAACGATTGCGCAAAACTCAACTTTCGACCCATTAGATGGGGTTTCGGCTACTGATAAAGAAGATGGAACAGTTCCAGTGACAGTCCACGAAAATACAGTGGATACTTCAAAACCAGGAACATATAAAGTTGTCTATTGGGCAACCGACAGTGATAAGAATACAACAGAAAAAACAATTACGGTGACAGTTGAACCAAGTGAATTGAGTTTCAACGTACCAGATATTTTAACCTATGATAAGCAAGCTTTATCAGACGATAAGGAATATGCGAAACGAACAGATAAAAATTGGCAGATAACAATCGATAATTCGAAAAAAGTAAAATGGCAAGTAAAAGCAAAAGCTGAAGAAATGGTTGGAGAGACGAGTCATGCCAAATACAAAGATGCTACAGTTTATGTGGACGATTTAGGGAATGAGTCATCTTTAGCAGCAACAGTATTGATTGCTCAAGGGGATGAACAAAAAGTAGATCCAATTATTAATTGGCAAGAAGATAAAGGGATATTATTTGCTGTTGATCCAACAAGTATGAAAGCTGAAAATTACCAAGGGACCATCAATTGGACTTTGGAACAAGCTCCTTAAAAAGCTCTTCGACAAGTAGTGTTGTTGAGTGCAAATTAGAGCTTCATCTAAAATCAATCGAAGCAGAAATAAGATAGGAAGGGCTCAGGATTATTTATCCTGAGCCCTTTTTGATTGGAATTACTTGAAAGCTTTCAATGCAAGCGGCAAATTGTGAAAATTAACATTTCATGAATAAATGGTATCAAAAAAAACAAAAAGACAGCGGCTATTGAGACCTTTTTGATGCGAATCACATCTACTATAAAAGATAGGAAGGCGCTTTCCTAAAAAAATAGTACAAAGGAGAAAAAAGTTGAATACAAAAAAAATGATAACACTCGCATGTAGTACATTGATGTTAGGGGGTCTTGGCTTAGGTATAGCAACAACCAGTTTGGCTGACACTATGCCAGTAAGTGAAACCCAATCCCAGGTGAAAGGTTGGGAATCAGCTTTAGTCGATCCAACGTTCAATGATTTATCGAACTGGAATGGCGCACAAGCTTTAGGTCAAAAAATCGAAAAACAAGAGAATGCCATCCGAGTGACTGCAATCAATAACCAAATTTCATTGGGACAAAAAGGCTCGATGATTGCTAATCATGACTATAAATATTCGGTTATTTATCAATTAAATCCTTCGAATGAACCAGTCGCTATTCATTTGGGTCAATATATGTTAGCTGGTGATATTTACGGCTTGGATGGTATTCCAGGTGCGAATGTTGAATTGATTGCTGATGGCAACTGGCATGAATTGTCAGGAGAATTTAATTTTGACGAACCAGATGAATTAGGGATTTATAAGAATAAAGGAATTGTAGTCAGGGGTACAAATGAAATCAAGTTGGCGCAAGTAAGTATGTCAGTGAAATTACCATAGTATATAACTATAAAAAAAGAAAATTTTCTTTAGTTTACTTTATGAAGATGTCAGATAAAAATAAGAATTTGTTATAAAGAGGGTGTTCTAGAAGTAATTCACTTCTAGGACGCTTTTTTTAACTTGAGTTTTTTGATGGATGGAATGCTAACATTAAACATTCTTACATAAATAGTCACTAAAAATAAAAGCAAATAACTTTTTAGGGTATCAAAACATGTACTATAACAGGTGATTTTTGATATTAAGTCGCGTGCAAACAATAATGGCAAGGCGGCGGCTGTCTTGTATCAATTTAATAAATAATGCCAGCTATTTTTGAGACTTTAACATAGAGGAAACACTGTAATATCAAGTTGTAACAAAAAGTTGCTTGTGATAACTGATAGATTTAACGAATTATTTTACCCGTTGAATCATCAAGTAAATATAGGAGGAAGGGAGAAGATGAAAAAGAAAAAAAAGTTCTTACTCACTTTATTCTTCGTATGTAGCTTGTTTATGGTAGGAGGCACTGTGGAAGCAGCGTCAAGTGCGCATACTTCCCATGCGGGGATTTACTTTAACGGCTACGATGGAAGTTGGAGTTCGGGGGATATCAACCAATCACAGCCTAACATTGAAATACCAGGTGACGACGGTTCTGTTTCTGGAGGAAAAATGTCTCAAGGAACATTACCTAAAACAAATACAATCAGTCATGTTTCAATGTTTTGGTTAGGAGTACTGCTAGTAAGCGGTGCGCTATATACTTTTATGAAAAGAATTCAAATTATCGGAGGAAAACTACATGAAAAATAAAATCGCTCTATATTCAGCTTTACTTTTATCATTAGGAGGAATTGCAACTACAGGAGTGAGTGCATTTGCAGATGCCACAGACTCAAATGCTACTTCTAATGCAACAATTAAATTCTTGCCAGGAGACGGTGTTACTCCGCCAGTAGATCCAGATAATCCAGATAATCCAGATCCAGGTACCGATCCTGAAGATCCAGGAAATGGTGGTACTGGAGAAGTAGGGCCATTATCAATTGACTACGTTTCAAATCTTTCATTTGGTGAGCAAAAAATCTCAGGTGCTAATGCAGTTTATGAAGCAAAAAATACAACACCACGTATCCAAGTAACAGATACTCGTGGAGATAAAAAAGCTGGATGGAGATTGTCAGCGACAGCTTCACCATTTACAGGACAAGACGCAGATGCACAAAACGTTGTGTTACGTGGTACAGAGTTGTCATTAAACAACGGTACTACTGTAACAACTACTGGAAATAACTCTGCTGCACCAACAGTTAGCGATGTAGTATTAGATGGAAGTAGTACAGCCGTTGACGTGATGACAGCAGCACCTGATTCAGGACAAGGTACATGGGTAGATAAATATGCAGCATCAGACGTAACATTGAAAGTCCCAGCAGGTTCTGCTGAAAATGGTGTGGACTATACGAGTACCATTGAATGGAACTTAGTCAGTGCACCATAATTCGTGCTGACGTAAAATAAAAATAAAGGAATGATAGGAATACATGAGAAAATACCTTTTACTTTTAGCAACTGTAGGCTTGACTTTATTGGGTGGACAAAACGCTTTAGCAGATGATATGAATTACTCTGTCAAAGCAGATATTCCTGAGAATCAAATTGGTGAAAATCTAAGTTATTTTGATTTGAAAATGGCACCTGGTGCGGAGCAAGACATCACAGTGACCGTATCTAATCGTTCGGACAAAAAAGAAACGATTCATTTAGAGGTCAATAATGCCATGACGAACCAAAATGGTGTGATCGATTATTCGCAACATGGCAAAAAGACGGATGAGAGTTTAAAGTATCCAGTGGAGAAACTAATAACAAATAATCAACAAAAAGTGGATTTCTCTCCAGGGGAAACGAAGAAAGTCTCCTTTCATCTAAAAATGCCAAAAGAAAAAATTGCTGGGACTATTTTAGGTGGAATCCATATTTCTAAAGAGAGTGAAGCGAAAAAAAGCAAAAAGCAAAGTGTAACGATTGAAAATCTGTATTCCTACGTTCTTGGACTTCAAATTCGGGAAGACATGGAAATAGTCAAACCGGTGATGAATTTAAAAGATGTAAAGCCGACTCTTGTCAATTATCGTACAGCTGTTGCGGCTAATCTCCAAAATAGTACGTCAACTATTTTGCGTAAAGTTTCTGTGGATGCAAAAGTTTATAAGAAAAATAGTAAAGACGTGTTGCATACAACTAAAAAAGAAAACATGAATGTTGCACCGAATACGAATTTTGATTTTCCAATCAACTGGGACAACGAACAGCTACAACCTGGAACTTACACCTTGAAAATGCACGTAGGCTCTGATTCAGGTGAATGGGACTTCACGAAAGATTTTACTATCAAAAGTAAAGAAGTGAAAAAATTAAACGACGAAGCGGTAGAATTGAAGAAAACAGATAATACATTGCTCTATATTTTATCTGGAGTGATCATCGCATTGATTCTCGCGTTTATCTTATTCTTTTTATACATGCGTAGGAAAAGTAAAAGCAATGAAGAGAAGGATAAATAAGAAAAATCAAAACCTAATATGAAATGAGTAAAGATAAGAAAGAGGATACTATAATGAAAAAATTAATGGGTACAAGTTTAGTTGTTGCAACTTTAGCATCTACTTTAGCAACAGGCGGATTGAACGTTTTTGCCGCACAAGCAGATAATCATGATACAGCTGTTACAGCAGAAATTATTGAAGGAGGAGGCGTGGATCCTAATGATCCTGATACTCAACCACCTATTTTGATTGATCCAGTTGATCCTGGTGATGTACTTCAGCCAGCTGGTTCATTAGGATTGGCCTATGCTTCTCATTTTGATTTCGGCACGATCAAATTGAATGGCTCTGCCATTGACGTAAATCCAACAAATCAAGTAGCAGATCCTAACAATCCATCAGCAACGATTGATGCTGGATATGGTGTTGAAATCCGTGATGTACGTGGGAAAGGTGATGGCTGGAAAGTAAACGTATCATTATCAGAATTTAAAGACTCAGGTAGTTCAAATACGTTGAATGGCGCTGAATTAGTATTACCTGCTGGGGATGTAAAAACGACTGATGCAAACGTTCCAACACAAAATCAGCCAACTGCTAATGCTGTAACATTAACTGCTGATAATAATGTAAATGAATTGTTTACTGCACAAAAAGACCAAGGTATGGGTGTTTGGGCGGATACTTGGACAAAAGATGATATTCATCTAAAAGCTCCTGCAAACCAGTACACTGGGGAGTTTGAGGCAACCGTTACTTGGGATTTATTAGATACACCTGCTTAACCTATATCGAACAAGATATAATAACAGTATTGTGTTAATATTACGTAACATATAAAGCCAAAGAATCTGAAAATTAGTTCTCCTTTTTCAGATTCTTTGGCTTTATTTCTACCAATAAATGTAATCATGACAATCACAAACAGATTATTCGAGTCAGTTTTGTAGGAGTGTTACTATTTACTTAATAGAGAATTGTTAAAAGGAGTGTAGCTGAAGTGATAAAAGATCAATTGTTGGATAATTATGAGCTGCGAGAAATTCGTTTCTTAGATGAGTTGTATATTCATGACGGTCAAGTAGATAGAGAAACTTTACTGGATATTTTAGCGGTATCTAACAATGTATTAACTAAAATTGTCGATTCGATTAATTTTCGCTTACGCAACCATTTTCATAATGACTTAGTACAGTACAAAAAGAAAACTAGTATGTATACCCTGACGGAAAAGGGATATTTAAGTCTAGGGCAAATTGTTAGTATCTATGCGGCAACATCAATAAACTTTTTGATTGTCCGAGAGTACTTAGAAAAAACGGTTGTACAGGCTGAATACCTTATTAGCGAATTATTGATTAGTAGAGCCGATTTATATCGCAGGATCAAGCGAATCAATGAAGTGTTACAACAATTTGATATCCAGGTCAAAGATAATCAGTTGAAAGGGAAAGAATTGCAATTACGTTATTTTGAACAGATTTTTTATCAAAATATTTTTCCTGAACAATTTTTAATTTATCGCTCACAAGAGCATAATCAATTTGAGCGCTTATTTAAGCGCTTAGAAACTTATTATCGTGCTGATTTAGATTCGATGCAAAAAGCCAGGCTAACTTTGTGGTTCACGAATTTGTTAAAAAATAGGAAAAAGGATCGAGAACTAGGAGAAATTCCCCCTTTTATTATTACCTATTTAAATAATAATTATTATTATAAAGAATTTACAGAAATCATCGTTAAATTTTTTAAGCTGTTTAATATTGAATTAAAGGAAATTGATAAAATAAGCACTTATTTATTCAATTTAACCTTTTTTACAATGCCTTTTTCTTCCGAAAAGACCAAAGAAATTGTTCGTTACGCTATGGAACGTGACGATATCGTTGGTCAATCAATCAAAAAAATGGATAGCGTTTCCGGCAATCGCTTAATCCAATGTGAACAGGAAACAACACCTACAAATATCATTTTTTACTTGTACTATGTTTTTAATTGTCATCATCGCGCATTATTTTTTAAAGGTTATCTCTTTCATGTAGATTCTACTTTACTTGACTATTATCAACACTACAATTACAAGGAAGTGGTGATTCGTCAATGGGTGGCTTCATTATGTATGAGTGAAGATTTTGAAAAAACCTATCTGAAAGACAATGAAGAGTTTGTATTCCACAAATACATGCTCTATATCTACCATGAACATTCATTGATAGACTCTCCGATGCGCATCGGTGTATTACTGTTTACAGACCCATTAATGGAGTTGATGGTGATTGAACGGATGCAACTGGATCTTTCAAGAGAGCATGATGTGCGCGTGGAACGTTACCAAGAAAATCATGTGTACGATTTAGTGGTAGTCAACGTACCTGGGTTGCTAGAGAGTGACAATTATGAAGAAGAATTTGTCATTTCAAGCATGGGAACACCTTTTGATCGGCAAAAAATCAGCAAAAAGCTTTTCAAGCTACAAGCCGAACGTTTGAAAAGAGATATTAGTGAGGATAAGACCATCTAGTGAAAACTAGGTGGTTTTTACCTGTCAGTCTCAAAATAGAAGAGAAATGATCTTTTTGTTGATTCTTCGACTTAGAAAGCTTTATTTATAATAAAAATATAATGCAATAAAGTTATGCGAAGTCGAGGAGGAAATAAGATGTTTTTGTGGGAACTAAATGTTGAAGATCTAGTAGAAGATTTGCAGGATAACGATTTATCAACCGTCCATTTGATGAAAATCCAGAAAAATTATTATATCAGGAAATCTCTCTATATTGTCTATCATTTTTATGCGAAGGAAGCAAAAGAGATCGTATCCAATTTAAAAGCTGAAAATTACATTCGTTACAAAAAAGAGTTGCTGTCAATCGATAGCAAATTAAGTACGATACTCTTCTATTTGCTTTATAAAGGGGAAGAGAGAGATTTTAATCAAATTTATGAAGAGATTCAATTCAGTTCCGAAGCCTATTATCAAGCGATCTGTCAAAGAAAATCAGATGAAGATCTATTATTTACAAATTGGTTGTTGACACAACCGGAACAAAGCCAGTTATTGTATCATTTAGTAGGTAAGTAAAATAGGAAAAAGCTAAAAAATCGACTAGGATGTGTGAGACCTTTTCGTTAGTTCATCTAACTTTAGGTCTGATAATCACATGTTCTAGTCGATTTTATATTGTTCGATTGGTTATTCACTGATTGGCAAGGTAAGCGTAAATGTCATTTGATTGTTGCTACTTTGAGCATGAATACTTCCACCAGAAGCCTCCACAATATCTTTTACAATCGATAAGCCAAGCCCTGTACCGCCAGTACTACTGTTTCTTGAAGTATCAACACGATAAAAAGGTTCGAAAATTTGTGTAAGCTTTTCTTCTGGCAAAGTATGCGTTTCATTTGTGATTTGAAATTCTAAGTTTTGTCCATTTTTTGCTAGACTCAATTGGATGGTTGAGTTTGAGAAACTGTAATTGATCGCATTACGTATCAAATTATCAAAAACTCGTCCCATTTTGTTTGGATCAACTTCTGCTTTGATCCCTTTATCAATCGCTAATTGCCATTTAAGTTCTTTTTCATTTAAGATTGGTAAAAATTCATAGCTGATTTGCTCCAACATAATACTCAAATCCACAATTTCTTTATTTATAGTAAGCTTTGTCAAGTTGAATTGGGTGACTTCAAAAAACTCACCAATCAATTCTTCCAAACGTAACGCTTTGTCTAAGGCGATATCCGTATATTTTGCTCGTAATTCTGTAGAGATCTGCGGTTCTTCTTTTAACAACGTCAAATAACCGATCACACTAGTTAATGGTGTACGTAAATCATGTGCTAAGTAAACAATGAGATCATTTTTTCGTTGTTCCGCTACTTTTGCTGCTCGGTTTGCTTGATTATTATTTTCTCGAATTTGATTCATTTCTTCTTGTACTGTGAACAACTCGTTCGATAGTTGGATACGTTGTTCAGGCGCTTCCAATAATTGCTTAGTGGCTGTGATGGTCTCATTCAAATAGCCAATGAGTTTAAAAATATAAACGAGAGTAATAATCAGCAAAAGAAGAAAAGCGCCGCTTGAGACAAGGCCAATCAAATTGAAACGGATATATAGAGTCCGTAAAAAAAGATAAAATGGCTCATCCCCATACCAGGTTCGCAAACGGAATAAGAACAAAAGTAACAATAAGAACCCACCGTAAATGAGAATTGCTAGAATCACGGTTGATATATATCTTAGTAAGATTCTTTTGATCAAAGGATCGTTCAACTTATTTTTCAATGATATAGCCCACTCCCCAAACTGTTTTAATGTATTTAGGTTTTCTTGGCTTTTCGCCTAATTTTTCTCTTAGACGTGCAATATGTGCCATTACTGTATTATTATTGTCTAAATATTTTTCTTGCCAAACTTCTTCAAATAATGTTTCAGAGGAGACTACCGTTCCTTGATGCTCAAATAGGTAGAGCAGGATCTTAAACTCCAGTGGTGTAATCAACACTTCTTGATCAAATAAGAAAACTTGGTGACTGTTTTTTTTCAGTACCAAACCTTCCTTTGAAAATTCTTCATCAGATTTACTATTGGAAGGTTGATCGTAACGTTGAGTACGCCGCAACTGTGTTTTTACTCGCGCCACGACTTCCAGCGGGTTGAAAGGTTTCGTAATGTAGTCATCTGCACCTAGAGTCAGTCCTGTGATTTTATCTAAGTTTTCTCCTTTTGCGGTCAACATCAATACGGGGAAAAAGAATGTTTGACGGATGTGTTGTAATATTTGGAAGCCGTCTACATCAGGTAACATCACATCCAAAATGGCCAAGGAAGCACCGTTTTGATCAATATAATCCAGTGCTTCCTTTCCGCTATAAAAGGTCATGACCTTGAATCCTTCATTTTCTAGAAAGGTCGTCATTAAATTGGCAATTTCTTTCTCATCATCAACGATTACAATTGTATCCATTATCCCTACCACTCCAAAATTTTATTCTCACTTGTGTGTAGCTCTATTTTATCATCTTTTAGAGAAAAAGGGGTTAGGACCATTCGGTGTAGAAACGATTACCTAAGCGACTGATGATTTCGTTAGTCAATGTATTCGTTTGATTAGCAGTTTGTTCTAGTTCTGGGAAAACACTAATTTGTGACTCTACTTTGATTTCTGGAGAATCAGTCAAATCAACTAATAGCATGTCCATACAAATTCGTCCGATTTGTGGTAGATTTTGTCCCTGATAAGCAAGGCAAAACTCAGTGTGAGATAGTTCTCTAGGAACACCGTCTGCATAGCCGATGCTGATGATACCAATCAGCTTTGGAGAAACTAATTTAGTATCCAGACCGTAGCCAAGATATTCACCAGCAGCAACCCATTTTTTTGATACGAGCAGTGCTTGGACATCTAAAATAGGTTGCAAATTTAAGTTGATTTTTGAATCTCCATTTTGTTCACTTAAATAACCGTATAAAAGAATGCCAGGACGAACATAATCATAGACCAGTTCAGGATAATTCAAAATCCCGTAGCTACTTTGCAGATGAGTAAGACCGACATCGATTTTTTGGTTTTCTAGTTCATGTAGTAAATAATCAAAAATCGAAATTTGTTTTCTCGTGCGTTTGATTCCTTTGTCACTTCGATCATCAGCTGAACCTAGATGAGAATAAATTCCTTGAATATCTAAGTAGGGTAATTGATACAAGGATGCGACCTCCTGCATCACTGGTTCAACGCCTAAACGATGCATGCCAGTATCAATTTTTAGATGGCAAGAAATAGGAATCTTTTGTTGATTTAATGCATAAGCATGTTCTTTGCTAACGATTGTTTGTATCAATGTGTAGTGAGCTAATTCTTTTATTCGTATCGATGGGGTATAGCCTAGAATTAAGATTTTGCTTTTAATTCCATTTTCTCGCAAACGAATGCCTTCATCAATGGTAGCGACAGCAAAAAAATCAACTCCTTGTTGTTCTAAGATTCGAGCAAATTCTGTATCATCAGTTCCATAAGCGTTGGCTTTTATGACAGCCATTATTTTCGTTGTTTTCGGAATCACTTGATTGATTTGTGCCAAATTATGGATAACTGCTTGCTTAGAGAGTACTTTTCTTGTTCTAGGGACAAACGTAGCATGATTTTTTGTCGTTTTCTTTTTCTTAGAGTGTACATAAAGAATAATCAAACTAGTTAAAAGAGAAACGCAGATATAATAAATCAAACTATTGTTTAGTATCGTTATTTTTTTGGCTAAAGTATGGACAACAGCAATGACATAAGGATGGAGGATATAAATGCCTAAACTGATTGTCGAAGCATCGACTATGACACGAGTAGGCTGCCAGTTCAAAATAAACGGAAAAAGAAAAAACATCACTACAGGCAAGAATAGATATGCACTATCATGTTTCGGTGAACTAAAGGAGTGTAGCAAATAGCTTTCCGCCAGCATGCCTAAACTAGCAATCAACAAAAAATACTTGGCTTTAGATGTACGCATGTTCCACTCTAATTGATGGAACGAAGCACCGAGTGTTAAAAAGAAAGGGGCAAAAAATAGTCCGTTTCGAGTATGAATCATGAGCGTAAATATCCCTTGATAGCTTTTTTCTAACACGGGAATTTGTCTAGCTAAACCCCACCAACTATCTCCACCCAAACATAGTAAATAGAATAGAAAAGTCACTAATAAAACTTTTCTAAGTGTGAATCGCTGTAATAAACAATAGACGATGAGGACACCTAAAATCAATGCTGGAAAGTACCACAAGTGGTAAAGAACTCCTTCAAAAAAAATGAGTTGAAAAAATTGAATGACACTTGTTTTGAAAGTGATCGCACCACTATAAAAAGCTAGTGGAAGATAAATGAGCGTAACAAGCACATATAGCTTCACCTGCTTTTTTAAAAATTTTTTTATCTTTAAATATGCTGGATAGTCTCTCTTAGTGGCAATTGGTCCAATTAAATAAAAACCAGTGACCATTAAGAAAAAAGGTACGGCGATTCGAAAAAGTGTCAAAGTAATCAATATATCAAGAGTTTTACTAAACGCTTGAAAAGGAAAACAATGAATCGCAACAACCATGAAAGCAGCAATCAATCGAAATTGATTGATTCCGGTATTTACGTTTTTCATGAGACCGCCTCAATTTGATGTTTTAAAAATTCAATGTATTCTTCTAAGGTCCATCCGTGATCCATGATGATTTGACTATGAGGGGTACCTACATAGCGAAAATGCCAAGGCTCATAAGCAATTCCTGTAATTTTTTGCTTATTTTTAGGATAGCGTAAAATAAATCCATAATCTTTCATATGTTGTAAAAACAGTTCGGCTTCTGTTCCCTCGAAGCGTGGCGCAATGAGATCATGTTCTGTCTTTCGTAGACCGAGATCAATTGCTAGTCCCGTATGATGTTCACTACAGCCAGGAGATGCTACATAACTTTTTGTATAGTTCACCCCATGCACGTTTAAAGAATAGTTCCACAAATGTTTCTGCTCAGCAACTGTTCGATGCCCATCAACGATCATGATACGATCAGTTAATTGCAGTGCTTCCAGTAACTGATTAAATTGATGGTTAACCTTAGAATCTATAAAAATCTTTTCTTCCGCATAGGTCGCTTGAACAAGCTGTGGCGAATGATTAAATGATTTCCAAGGATGTTGTTGGTTTACAAGCTGTAAATAAAAATTATGCATGCTATTTTTCCTCCGCTAAAGTAATTAATGTTGAAATAAGCTCCTGATAAGTGATGCCCACAGCTGCCATCATGGCTGGAAATCTAGAATGATTGGTAAAACCAGGCATTGTATTGATCTCATTTAAGAGGATTTCACCAGTGTCTGTTAGGAAAAAATCAATACGAGCTAAGCCTTGACATCCTAGTAATTGATAAAGTAATTGTGCTTGATGCTTGATTTCTCTACTAGTTGCCACTGGAATTTTTGCTGGAACGGTCAACTTTGCTGTAGTCATTTGATATTTTTCCGTATAATCAAAGAAGTCGGTTGCTAAAGATACTTCATCACATTCACCAATAAGCAATTGATCATTTCCTAGGATGGCGCAACCAATCTCTATTCCCGAGACTGCTTTTTGTAAAATGACTGTCTGACTGAATTGGAACGCTTCGGTCAGCGCTTGAGCTAACTCTGCTTCGGTATGAACTTTGCTGATTCCCTTTGAAGAACCAGCTTCATTTGGTTTGATAAATATAGGGAAACCGTATAACTCGGTAAAATTTTTGATTACTTGTTGTTCGTCCGTCGATGAGATCAGCTGTGTAGGCGTACTCATCACTCCGACACTTTTGGCAAACTGATGTAATAGATATTTATTCATACAAATGGCAGAGGAGGCAACGCCGCAACCAACATAAGGAATTTGCATACATTCAAAAACTCCTTGTAATGTACCATTTTCCCCAGTGCCACCGTGTAGCATCGGAAATAAGACATCTGGTTTAAAATATGCTTTTTCTGTTTGGTCATAAAATCCTTGCCCATCGAAGGAAGGAGTAATCTCATTTATTTTTTTTTCTTGTAACCATAAGTCATTTGAAATAGTCTCATTATCACTAAAGGTTAAATACCATTTTCCGTTCAAGGCTATGCCAATTTTGTAAATTTCAACATTCAGATTTTCTAATACAGATAAGACGCTAGCTGCTGATTTGAGGGATACTTCATATTCTGTTGAAGTGCCACCAAAAATTAAGGCGATTTTTTTCATTCATTTCAACCCTTTCTTATTTTTGTTCAGTTTACGTTAAATCAACTTGTCATGTATGCGAAAGTTCTATCTCAAACCTTTGGATATTCTAAGGAAATTCTGACGATTTTATGACATAAGAACAGAAATAAAATATTCTCAATTATTGCTCATTTTCTTCTTGGTTTTGATACCATCCGAGTGTGATTTTTCCTTATGATACAAGAGTAAAGAACTTGTATCATAAGGAAAAATCACTTAAATGTTTCTCCACTCATCAAGTACATAGTCATAAGTTCTTTCATTGTTTGTTAAAAGAAGTTGATAGAGTATACAAGTAAGTATTTGATTCCTTTTCTAAAGAATAATAGTTAACACGTGAAAAAGACTTTCCATTAAGTTGTTTTAACTCCAACCAATCACTATAAAATAAAGGGTTATTTCATATTGTTTTTGATTGACAAATGAAGTTGTCAGGTGAAAGGTAACTTATGACTATTTATCGGAAATGAGATCAGAAGGCAACAGCTGGTCTCATTTTCTCTAATTTTAATTTTAGGGGTTCATTACTTATTTTATTGGTATAAATGAAATAGGCTTTTCGTCAAGTAGTGATAAGAGACTAAATTGAAAGAATTTCATCCAGAATCAATCTAAGTGAAAATAGACTTGGATTGATTCTTTTCGTTTTAGGTTTTGAAAATAAATCTTAAGATCTGAAGAGTAGGAGTATATAAATGGAGAGGAAAAATTTAATTTTTTAATTTGTGATAAAAGTATCAAATTATAATGGTTATCGATTGTTTATGAGACTTAAACGTTATTTATATAAAGTATGATTAAAGTGAAATTTATTTCAAAGGAGGGGATTATGAAGGAGTTAAATAGAACCATCAAGAACAATCAATAAAAAAATGGAGGAAAAGTAAATGAAAAAATTAGTAATTACAACAATGGCATTTTTATCTTTAGGAGTAGCTAGCTTAGGAACAAAGGCACATGCGGATGAGATGAATCAAGTAAACACGATTCCAACAAGTAGTTTAATGGAGCAAACGCAAGCAACAACAAGCACAAGAATAGACGATGGTGTGTATCATCCATATTGGCAATCATTCGATAATAAATTTAATGTTGGATTTGATATTGTCGTTGCAAACAATGAGATTATTGATGCCTATAATCCTTGGCATGATCTTACTGGCATGACAGTCCTCTTCGAAGATTTGGAAATTGTCTCTCCAAAAGAAGCTGTCTATTATTTACAAGTTAAAGAAGGTTTCCAAGTCGTTCATCAGTATCTACATGCTAAAATCAATCCAGCTGGTGTATTAGAAGTGTTTCTAACACATAGTTGAGGTTAAAGATGAAGAAGACGGCAATTTTAGCTACTATAACGTCATTATTTTTACTAGCAATGATTACTAGTCAAGAGACGAAAGCAGCAACTGATCCTGTATCTGAGACAGCCATTGAGTACTTATTGTCAAAACTCAATGATCCTCAACTAGTTTTAAATACAAAAGCAGATGATGAATTTGATGTATCGACAGGGTGGTCTACCCCAGATTATGAAAGTGATTTAAACATTCCAGTAGATAAAATATTTCTTACAGGAGCTACGCGTCCAGGAACCAATATCCATTTTGCAAGTGTCAATTTTGCCAACATTGGGAACGCCCACTTTAGCTCTTCACGTACATTTCATTTGAAAGGAAATAAAGTCTATCATTTGAAATTTATTTATGGAATAAAATTAGCACAAGGTGAGGCTAACGGAACGATTGATTTTAACGGAACGAAGAAAACACTTGAGGCAAGTGATGAGATTTACGAAGAAACAGTATCCTCACCGACTGATACAGCCTATGTGATCACCATGTCTTTTGAGGCGAAACCAAATTCTAGCCTATTCTTAATGGTTGGTTACGATGGTGATGACCCAGATGGAGGGATCCATGAATCGAAACCTGTCGAAGCGCCCACTGTCAAAGCGCCAGAAGCCCATTCTCAACTAGTAGAAGGAACCGGGGAACCTGGAAATACGATCAAAGTATCTGACTCCCAACAACAAGAGATAGGGGAAGATACTGTAGATAGCGCAGGAAATTTCACAGTCATGACAGATCGTGAATTAAGGTATAACGAGCATTTATCCGTGGTTCAACTAAAGGGAGAATATATCAGTGATCCTACAGAAGTGACCGTGGTGGATACGAAAAACCCTGAAGCACCAGTTCTTAATGATGTTGAATTGGAAGACAAACGTGTGACTGGTACCGCAGAACCGTTAAGTATGGTCAAAGTAACAGATGCGGGAACAGGAGAGGAAGTTGGCTCAGGAAAAGCAAACGAAGAGGGGATAGTAGATTTCGAATTGACCGCGGGTATTGAACTGTATCAACAGTTCCAAGCAATCGCTTTTGATGAAGCTAACAATCCGAGTGAGCCAATTACAATTAAAGTAGTCGATACGATCCCTCCAGCTGCTCCAACTGTAGATGATATCTATGATACAGACACACATTTGACAGGGAATACACACGAAGGACATTGCCATGTTACCGCTATGTTTGGTAATCAAAGCTTTGATATAGATTCCAATGATAAGGGAGAGTTTGATTTTGATTTGAAGGAAACTTTTGCGGCAGGTACAACGGTTAGTGTGACCGCTAAGGACCCAGCTGGAAATCCAAGTGAAGCTACGATAAAAACGGTAGGAACGAGAAAGCAAACGGAGCCGCCAAGTGTTGATAATATAGGTGATAAGGACACTAAACTATCTGGTACCGCAGAAAAAAATGCGCTCATTCATGTAACAATTAACAATGATAATTATGACTCACAGGCTGGAGAAGACGGTCATTTTTCAATCCCTTTAAATAGTAAGTATGCAGCAGGTACAACTGGTTCAGCTACTGCGACAGGAATTTCAGGAATTACAAGTAAAGAAACCAAGTTTACGGTTATCGATAATACACCACCGGAAAAACCAGTATTAGACAAAGTTATTGATACGGATAATGAAATAAAAGGAAAAAGTGAGGCAGGTAGTCATATCTATTTGTCAATTAAAGACAAAATCACAGGTTTTACTCGCAATTTTGAAAATGATGCTACTAGTGAAGGGGACGTTAAAATCTCTATAGAAGAACCTGCCTCAGCCGGATCGACTATAGAATGCTACGCAGAAGATGCGCAGGGAAATAGAAGTGACATTACCTATTCAAAAATATTGAGTAGTAAAGAATTAGACCTTACTTTACAAGATATCACAACCCAAGATTGTGTGGCACAAGGAGATACTTCTCGAGCTTTTGCTAATTATAAAGTACAAATATTCAATCGGGTGTATTCAGGTCAAGCAGATAGTAATGGTCATTTTGAATTTCTATTAGATCATCGATACGAAGCGGGTGCTTCCATCGAGTATTCTGCTTCAGACGAAGAAGATGAAACAGAAATCCATGAAGCCAAAGTATTACCAAGAACACCAACTGTCGATAATATTACTAGTGGCCAAAAGATTATTACAGGTCTAGTGGATCCAGATGCAGTTGTTGCTATACAGGTAAATAATGGTAATCAGGAAACCAGTCCTTCAAAACCAGATGGAAGCTTTGAGTGTACGTTGCCTGCACCAGTTAAATTTGGGGATACAATCAAAGTGACCCAAGAAAAAAATGGAGTGACTAGCCGAGAAGCTTTCATTTATATAGGAAGCCGTAAAAAATAAATCTATATAAATCAAGTGAACTTAGAAGAGTTGAGGAGTTTAATGATGAAAAAACGCTTTATGGTTATCTTTTTAGGATGGATGATTGTGACTTACGCAGTTTTATCACCAAGTATGACAGTTCGTTCGGAGACGTTTGGAACAACGGAACCACCAACCGTAAATAAGATAACCGATCAAGATCGTTATCTTATAGGACATGGTAGACCGTATGCTTTAGCTGTAGCTGTGATTGATACAGCTGTGTCATGGAATTATGCGGATCGTGAAGGTAATTTTCAGATTGATTTGAAAACCGTACATGAGGCAGGTACCAAAATCAAGGTTTATCAAAGTGATCATGGCAATACTAGTCCGCCAATTTATGTTTATGTAGAGAAGGGGCAATCCGAGCTGCCAGCACCTCCTAATGTGGATCCAATCCATGAACAAGATCAAGTAGTGACTGGAACAACTACGCCATTTGCTTTAGTCAAAGTAAATATTAATGGAACCTACTATCAAAAAAATGCAGACGGGTTAGGAATATTCAGTATACCGATTGCTCATTATCCGGTAGGTACATCTGTGACTATTGTAAGTGAAGTTGATGGACGTGAGAGTCAACCTGTGACAGTTTATATTTTGGCCAATGAACAAATGGAGTTAAGCATGCCAGAGATTGATCCAGTCACAGATAAAGATATAAAAATCACAGGAAAAGCAGATCCAGATGTAATTGTCCACCTAATGATCCGAGGTGACAATTACGAGAAAAGAACGGATAAATCTGGAGCATTCACCATTCAACTAGATCACACGTATCACGTAGGAAGCGAGATTGAAGTGCATACATCCGATGATCAAAATCGAAGAAGTCCAACACTCTATACAAACGTGATTCAAGGGGAATTGGAGTTAGGGGTCGATTATGTCACTAGTATGGACACCTCCGTCTCTGGCTGGGCCCCCATTGGCACATTGATCGATTTACAAATGGGCGATCGTGCGTATAGTGGTTCTACGGATCTACTAGGACATTATGGCATTCCACTAGCACAAAGCTATGAAGCCAATACAAAAGTACATGTCAAAGCAACGGATCCTTTAACTGGAAATACAGCTGAAGTGGACACACTCGTTTATCCGAGAGATCCCTCGATTTACAGTGTGCAATCAGGTGCAACTACTATTAGTGGTGTAGCTGATCCATACGGGTATATAACAGTTCACTTCTCAAATGGACAAGGTACTTTTACGAATGATGCAGATGCAGCTGGAAATTACCAAGTGATAGTGCCATCAGAGCTAGTAGTCAAAGGTGCGACAGTTTATGTTAGCCAAGTAAAGAATAGTTTAACTAGTCGTGAATCTTCCTTAGTAATCAACTAAATTCTTTATTGACTTAAAAAGAGAAAGCTGACTATCACCAATAGGGAGGCGAAAGATTAATGAAACAAGTGAAAAATTTTTTGTTTATGGTTGTCTTATTGATCGGCCCATTGATAAGGACAGAAAACATCCATGCAGCAGATCAACAATCTGCCCAAACGAATACGGAAGCGAATGTCAAAGCCGGCGATATCAATGCAATCAATGATTCTCCGATTGTCCGTCCTTTCGATCCAAACGATATTACCCATTATAAAGGACAGCTTGGGTTTATTTATGCCTCTCATTTTGATTTTGGCGAGATAAAATTGACGGGAAAAGATATTGATGTACGTCCGATTAACAGAGTTTCCGCGAATAACGGACAAACCGTTCCTGTAAACTATTCGATTGAAACGCTTGATACAAGAGGGACCGGGAGTGGTTGGGATTTGATGGTCGATTTGTCTGGTTTTCATTCGACAGATCCAGGTGACTCCAATAGATTAAAAGGAGCACGACTCACTTTGCCTGTGGGCCAAATAGCCACTACTGAAGGATTGAAACCTACTGGATCGGTTACCCCAATCCCTTTTTCATGTACTTTAGACGCAGAGGATCAAATAGATGGAAAAATTCTACTAATGGCAGCTGCCAACCAAGGAATGGGGCATTGGGCAGAGATTTGGCATCCTGAACAAATTCATTTGAAAGCTCCACTTTCACAGTATTTAGGTTCTTATAAAGCGAAGTTGACATGGACATTGATAGATAGTATTTAGAAGCTTTGCTGGACTTCCGGACTCGTGTGTGAAGCTGCATCGTTATAACTACCTGGGACAATAGCCTATGATATAGATG
This sequence comes from Enterococcus sp. DIV1094, assembly GCF_017316305.2. Taxonomy (NCBI): domain Bacteria; kingdom Bacillati; phylum Bacillota; class Bacilli; order Lactobacillales; family Enterococcaceae; genus Enterococcus; species Candidatus Enterococcus mangumiae. The sequence continues at coordinate 750,305 of NZ_CP147250.1, read as the reverse complement.
ATTAGAAAGTGAATATACGATGGGCTTTTATAGATAGTGATTTAACAGATTTATTCTAAGCACTCCCTGATAAGTTAACCGAAGATTAATTTGTCAGGGAGTTTTATATTAAGTGAATATACTCAATACTATATTATTGGCTTCTCAATTCATTCTCTAAAAAGAGATGACTAACATTATTAATGCTTATAGGGGTACATGGAACATAGAAACGAAATAGTGCGGTAGTGTACAAAAGACGAACATTACTAGAAATCCTCTATATTTAATGGGCGTAATTCCCCATTGGATAGCCCATCTTCATATCGGAACGTATACTTGTCGACAAAATTAATTTGATCACTTATTAATAGATGAAAAAATTTTGGAGGTAATCACTCTGAATGAAAAATAAGAGCAACTATTATAGAATTTTACATTTAACTGCTGAAACGGGGTGGTTAGATTCTCCAGAAATTGTCAAAGAGGTTCAAGCGATAGGCGTAACTATTTTAGATGGACGTGCTTCGCCCATGAACCTATCAATATGCAAATGGAATAAGAGTCACTGATCAAAATAACGATGTCAGAAACTACACGACAATCAATGACTGCACAGCTAAAGAACAGCTGTGTTGAGTGTCATTTTTGTATTTAAATAGCAAAATTTTTCGTCTATAAATGACAAAAATAACAAATTTAATCGGGAATTCATATTGTATGATGCCAATCTGTACGGTTAAAGTCAAATTTATTTTATGCTTTAGATAAAATTTGAGTAATCGCTTACAGTTTATTATAATTAGTCATTATGAATGAGGGGAAAAATATTTATTTTATAGGAGGTTTTTTTATGAAACAATGGAAATGGATAATAGTATTAGGCTTGTTACTTTTAACAACGATTGGTTTGTTAAGTGTTCCCTCACTAAATGTATACGCAGAAGTTAGAGGAATTGATGCTAACAAATCAGCTCCTACAGGTGATCCTAGCATCAGCTATCCACAAATTAGTATTCGTACAAATAGAACACCAGAACGAACAAATTTAAATGAAATCATACAACGTGCAGATGATGCAGCCGAACAATTTCCAATTGAAGAGCAGGATCAGCGAGCACAAGCAGTATTTGAAGAGTTAACTTCTTATTTTGGAAGCGGTAGCTTAGGACATGCTTGGGTTATTATATTTAATAGTGATAAACCTGGTGATTATACTTCTTACGGTTTTCATGATAAGTATGGGTTTGTAAAAAATGGTACTGCAGGGGATCAAAATGATAGACCTGATAGAAAATTTAATGTAGCTCTTACAGTTCCCCTTAAAAATTCAGAAGAAGTTCAAGTAAATTTAGAGAAAAATGTAATACCAAATTTAATTGCACAAAGCAATATGGTTGCAACAGCTATGGGATTACCTATTAATGAGGCCAGCGGTGTTTACACTCCAATTAATAATTGTTCATGGTTTGCAGGGAATGTTTGGAATGCGGTAACAGATGAACAAGTAGTTTTTGAGCAAGAATTTAATGGTTCTGATCATGCTTATAACTGGGGAATGCCATTCTTAAATGATGTAACTCGCATTGGTGATCCTGGAATGATTGCTGAAAGTATTTCTGAAAAAAATACAGCAAAAATCACTTTAAAAGACGTTACTTTACATGTAGGAGATAAATGGGAAAGAAGATTACCGTTTGTTTCTTGTTTAGATGAACATGGAAATTCAGTTCCTTGGGAAGACGGGAGAATAACATCGAATAACTTGAATATTGATACTAGCAAACCTGGAATATATAGTAATATAAAATATACATTCAAAGGAGCACTTGGTAATGTGGATTCAAATCCTATTACTATCAAAGTTATTGAATAAAAGCATATCGAAGACTTAACAAATAATCAATACTTTAAAAGTTAGAGTGTGCAGAAAATGATATTTTCTGGTTTGGATGAAAAAAACTATTCATTAGCAAAAAATGCAATTGATGTGAGATTAAAAAGTACAAATACATTATTAACAGATTTTCAGATAAACTAGAAATATTTATAAAAAGATACCTATGCCACAAACATATGTAAAAAGCCCAACAGGGTATACCTGGATAATCAAAAGACAAATTGAGCATACATTACTAATTATATGAGGTCATTTAAGTTGAGCCATTGATTTATTGATGCTATAATATGAGTGCGAAATGAGATAAGCTATATACGAATAGCACAAAAGCCAACCCTATTGCGAGTAGGGTTGGCTTTCTTTATGTTCGTTGCGACTCCGAACATGTGGGTTAGAGACAACTTGCTTAGTTATCGTCTTTCTCGTCTAACAAGTGAGAAACTAGTTCAATGACCAGCCCAACAAAAATTGGTGCGATAACCAATGAGATAAGCTCTTTCACGAAAAACACCCCCAATCAGGGGCAAGTTGCAAAAAAAGATTATACCATGAAAAAACGCTGGTACAAAAAACTCAGAGAATTACTTTACGATATTTCCCTTTTTATTCGGTACACAGTTTATCTCGTAACATTGTGATCCTTTGCAATCTTTGAAATAGCGACTCCATTCTCAAGATCCTGAACGATGCTTTTATAAACAAGGCGACGTTGAGGATCTTTTGTGGTTACACTGTATAATTTAGGACGTCCTTTTAGACGCCGTTTGCCTTAGCAATCTTAATCCCTTGTTCCTGGCGTCGTTTAGATTCTGTACGTTCCTGCTCGGCAATCATGGCCAAGATCTGAATGATTAAGCCTTTGATGAATTTATCCAGGAGAGGATTTTCGATTGCTTCCGTCATGATTGGTAAACTAGTGATGGTTAGTTGCACATTTTTCTTTTTGAGGTAATTGACTGAGTTAATGATTTCGTCATAATTTCTTCCTAGACGATCTAAACGCCAAACTACGAGAGTATCTCCAGAACGAACAAAATCGATGGCCATTTCTAATCCTGGTCCATTACTTTTTGCTCCAGTCATATGATCGGTAAAAATTTTCTCACAACCAAATTTTTTTAAACTATCTTCTTGTAAATCTAAATTTTGTAATCCAGTAGACACAGACTGAGTGAGCACTTCAGTTTGTGTGGTATTTTATATAAATAGCCAATTAAATTTAATTTTCAAGTAATTAGTTTTTTCAGACCACGAATGGATACTGGAATAATGTCCCCGTTTTCTAAAGTGACTTCCCGTATCTTTTTATTAATCAGTTGAATATTCTGGGTATTTACTACAAATGATTTATGGCAACGAATAAAGTGATGGTTTCTATCTTCAATCTCTTTTATGTTGCCATAGAACTGTAATTGACTATAAGGGAGATGTACCTCTAATTTATGAGGTACACCAGGAGAAGTAGAAAAGTATTGGATATCTTTAACAGGTAAAAATTTGATTTCATCGTTGAATTCGATTTTAAACATCTCTTTTTCTAAAGGAGCTATTTGAAGATCTTTAAATAGCTTGCTTAAAATATGTTCGATATTATCTTTTAAATGTAAACTATCTTTCTTGATAATATAATCAGTGGGTTCAATATTATTTTTTAAAATAATCAACGAAAGATCAGTATAAGAAGTGACATAAATTATTTTACCAGATGGATCAAGATCACGAATTTTTTTACCGAGTTCGATCCCATCCAATTCACTGTCTTTTAATTCGATATCTAAAAAATAAATACCGAAAGGAGATGTATTTATTTGAACACTTGTGAGTAAATCTTGGGAATTTGAAGTGACGAAATGGATATAGCAGCCTAAGTTTTCGATTATGATTCGATTCTTTATGACAGTAGTTATCATCTCCAGTTGTTTCGGATCATCTTCACATATATATATTGGAATCATTAAAAAGCTCCTTTTAATGTGTTTGTATATAAATTGTTTGAGAAAAACGCTGATTTTCAATTGAAGTTTCAATCAATAGATAAGGGTTCGTTTTTGCCAACTCATCCAGAATATGTAGACCTAGGCCTTCATTTTTAGGATTGCTCTTTGTAGAAAAACCCTTTTGTTTTAATTGGTTAAGTGGGAGTGTATTGATAGTTGTATTAACTACTCGAATAACTAACGAATTTTTCTTCTTTAAAATTAACAATTCAATTTTTTTCTTTTTTGTCACAGCAGCGCCTTCTGTTGCGTTATCTAAGACAATACCAAGTATACGAACTAAATTAACCGTATGCTTGGAATCAATTTTGACTTCTTCAGGTATGGTTATCTGTAGAGAGATACCTTTCTCTATTGCCATCATTAATTTTAATGACAATACACTTCTTATTTCTGGTACATTTATTTTATCTAATAAACTAAGATTTGCTGGGGAAAGATTCATTATCTCACGTGTAGGTAATATATTTTGATCGTAATAATTTTTTAGCCCTTCCAGATCCCCTTCACTAATATAACTATTCATCGAAAATAATAGATTCTGATAGTCATGCTTGAATTCTCTAAGTTCTTGATAATTTTTCTCAATATCTCTTATATAATCTTGTTGTAGCTGGATACGTTGCTCCAATAGTTGTTCTTCCATTTTTGCATTTGAAATTTTCCAATAATAAATAAAAATAATTAAACCAATACATAAATATAGAATAAAAAAAGTAGTATTTAACGCAAGTACTTCCGGATTTCCTCCCGAAAAACGAGTATATAATATAATAAGTTGAAAGAATAAATACACCGATTGTACCGATTATTTGGTAATCAATTGCATAAGACCAATTATCAAGGGCTTTTCTAAAACTATAAGCAAGGATAAAAGACAAAAGAGCTGAAAGTGCAATATGAAAGTACTGCGAGGCGTCTCCGGGTTCGATCACGGAAGAACCAAGTACTATAAAGTCTCCTATACTTGCTAGATGATCTCCTAGCAGAGAAGATAATAATCCCAAAGTTAAAGCATAAACTAATTGTCGATGTGATGAAGATAAAAAATGGAATATCATAGCTAACATAAAAATTGCTATTAGTGTAGAAAAAATACCAAATATTGGGTACAAGAAACTTAATAAGATAGCATTTAAGCAAGTAACAATTAGAAAAAGAGATTTATGTACTATTTGATGATTAATGAGTAATATACAAATGGTATAAATGAAATATTGTAAGGCTATAGGCCACAAAAACATAGAATACATCTTCTAATGTGTTTTCTAAAATTATAGCATAAAGCTTATAATGTATTTTTTTAGTAATTAATTTGACCTTTTCAACTGTATAGAAAATTACCGTTTTCTATACAGTTGAATGCAAATTATTATTTAATCATAAAAAACACATACGAAGTCGACTAACTTGGCTTTGTATGTGTTTTTATCATAATCAAGACTTCTTCTTTTAACTGATCAAAGGCACCATCATAAATAGCAATATTTATCACTAAATCAATTGCTTTTTTCTCTGGAATAGTTAGAACGTAACCATTAATCTTTAGGAATACAAATAATGCTAAGAAAGCAGTTCTCTTATTTGCATTATGAAAGGGACGTTTCTTAATCAATTGTAACAGTAGCATCGTTGCTTTCTCATAAATGGAAGCGCTAATTTCCTCACCAAAAGCAGTTACTTGTAGTTGGCCAACACACATTTCTAAAGCATCAGGATCTTTTACACCAATTGGTTCATTAGGAGAGTATTTCTTTATCTGGATCACATTCATTTTTATGATATCTCTAGCTTCAAGATACTTTACGGTCATTTATCCACCAGTCCTTTGAAAGTTGTGTCATAATCCATTAATGCTTGGGCTATTGCCACATCGATTTCATCAGATATAGGCTGTTTCTTTGTAATTGCAGCCTTCAGTTTCTCTTCATCTAAAAAAACTGTATCCCCAGGTTTCAATCCATTTTCTTTAAGAAAGTCTTTTGAAATAGTCAAGACCACTGAATTTCCTACTTCTCTAAATTTTCTTTCTTTAATAGGCATATGAATCTCCCTCTCTTTTTTTGTATATACAGTGTATACGAACAGTTTTTCGAAATCAATTTTGTAGAATCCTTTATTTTTAATTTGTATAGAAAGGTTAAATAAAACCACTAGCCCGCTACTAATATAGAAACTGACTTATCTTACATATTAAGATGTTGTCACTAAAAAAAATGTAAGAGCATTTTTGAAGTTTCGTTGAAGGTATAGTGTGTACCTTCACAGTGCGCCCAGTACGTGCTAATATATAATAGTCAGGAGGTATGTGCAATGCCCATGACAATCAGAGAAGCAGAAAAGCTACTGAAAGATGCTGGCTTTGTTGAAGTGAAAGGTGGGAAGGGCTCACATAGGAAATTCACTAAAAAGGATTATCCTAGACCCGTTATCCTTACTAGCCATTCAAAAGAGTTATCTAGAAGAGTAGAAGATTCTGTTCGAAAAGCAGTGGGCATTTAAGCCAGCTGTGCTTTTACGAAAGAAGGGGAGATGAATGAAAAAAGTTTATCCAGCTATTTTTGAAAAGGATCCTGTTGGATATGGAATTTATTTTCCTGATATCGAAGGAGCAGTGACACAATCAAAAGATATTATCGAGGGGTTAGAAGTTGCATCGGATGCTTTAGGGATCATGCTCGGAGATTTAGTTGAGAATAATAAACCTTTGCCAAAACCAACTAATATCAATGATCTTTCGATTGATTCTGAGCGTGAATTTGCTACTTTGATTTCTGTGGATCTAAATGATTACTTAAAAGATGTCCAACTAGATAAAAAGACAATAAAAATTCCTCATTGGTTGAATGTGCGTGCAACAAACGAAGGCATAAATTTTTCAAAAACAATGTCTGAAGCCTTGGTTCAAAAATTAAAGATATGACACAAAAGAGAACGATCATCTGTCTGCTAAAGGACAGGTGATGTTTTTTCGTAATAAGTATTCATAAGTGCGTACAGTAATCGTAGAAAAGGAGTGATAAGGTGCTTACAACGAAATCAAGACGACAACGCAGTTCTGTAATAATTGATCTACCTACCGAAAATCAAGTATATATTGTCGTCTATTCAGAAGATGGAACAATTAATTTGATTCCCAAGATCAAAGATCCATTCGAAGGCAAAGAAAAGGCGGAGTATTATGAAAAAGATCAATGGCAGGCTTTATCTTGTAAAAGGAAAGAAATTGTTTTCTAATGAAGCCAATATCAGTTGATTTGGTTTCTATTATTCAAAGTAAATAGTTTTTGTTTATGATTTTTTGTCTCCTTCATACGAAATAATAAGTCAACTTGTTATATTTGAAATTTTGTTAAGGTTGCTAAAAAAAGTGTTCTTTTTAGACAAACTATGGGATTATAGTATAAAGTGGCAACTTTTATGAAGTTTTTGCTTGCTATTTTTTTGTAATGCACGTATATTACGAATGAAAAAAGTTTATGAAAAGTTGGAATATTGAATGGAAAAACAAAAAAGATTAAAAAGTAGCCGGTATATCACTGGCTTCGATGGGATTCGTTCATTAGCGGTCATCGGAGTTATTTTGTACCACTTGTTGCCAACAAGTATGAAGGGTGGTTACCTTGGAGTTCCGATATTTTTTGTCGTTTCAGGTTATTTGATTACCGATCTCTTGCGACAAGAATGGGAACAAAATGGTAAAATCAGTATTTGGCAATTTTACGTGCGGCGAATGAAACGATTGTATCCTGGACTCGTTTTCTTGCTTATTACTGCTTCAGCATATATTACGATATTCCAGCGAGGATTATTGAATAATCTTCGGGGCGTTGTACTTAGTAGTTTATTTTATGTCAATAACTGGTGGCAGATCAATAATGGTTTATCCTATTTTGATCGATTTGCAAATGAGTCACCGTTTACTCATATTTGGTCATTAGCAGTAGAAGGGCAGAACTATCTGATCTGGCCGATCATCTTTGTTTTTTTGATGGCAGTTGTCCGTAAGAAAAAATGGATTTTTTATACGATCATGGGAACAGCGATTGCTTCAGCTATTTTGATGATGGTGTTGTACTCGCCAAATGGTGACCCGACTCGTGTCTACTATGGAACAGATACACGTTTGTTCTCGATTTGGATGGGGAGTGCGTTGGCTTTTATTTGGCCAAGTACTCGATTGAAGAAAAACATTCCGAAACAAGCAAAGAAGGTACTGAATATAGCGGGGTTCACCTCATTGATCACACTGATTCTCTTTTTCTTTTTCTTAGATGATCATTTGAGCTTTATCTACTATGGGGGGCTATTTTTAGTCAGCCTTTTATGTATGGTTCTTGTAGCAGTTACAGCGCATCCAGGTGCGAGCTTGAATCGTTGGTTGACCAATCCGATATTTACTTGGATCGGTAAGCGAAGTTATGGGATTTATTTGTACCAATTTCCAGTGATGATTTTTTATGAAGCAAAGGTATCAGGGATCGCGGATCATGTTTTCTTGCATACAGTCATTGAGATCACATTGATCTTATTGATCAGTGAGTTGTCCTACCGCTTTATTGAACGTCCATTGGCGCGTTTTGATTATGGTCAAACGTTTCGTGTTGTCAAAGGTTGGTTTACTAAACCTATCTTCAGCTGGAAAAAGCCTTGGGTGGTTCCTGGAACATTAGTCGTAGCGATTGCGTTAGTAGGGTTCGTAACCGCACCTAAAAATGCAGTGACAGCTGATCAGGAGCAATTACAAAAAAATATTGCTGAAAGTAAAAAATTAGCTGAAAAAAGTCAGAATAACCAAGGAAACAACGTGGCGCCTATTGACCAAGCGATTTTGGATAAATACGATTTGTCCAAAGAGCAAGGTGAAAAAGCGCAACAATTAGAGTTGACTGCATTTGGTGATTCAGTCATGTTAGATGCAGCAGCGGATTTAAAAGAATTATATCCACAAGTAGTCGTAGATGGTGATGTTGGTCGTCAATTATACACAAGTCTTCCGTACATCGAAGAATTAAAAAATCGCGACTTGTTGAAGGATACGGTATTAGTTGGTTTAGGAACAAATGGTTCTTTCTCTGAATCGCAATTCGATAGTTTGATGAGTGCGATCGGGGATCGTAAGGTTTATTGGGTCAATGTCCGCGTTCCAACGAAACGTTGGCAAAATGAAGTCAATGCGATGCTGGCAGAAATGGAAAAGAAATATGACAATATGACAGTGATCGATTGGTATTCGTATAGTAATGCTCATAATGAGTGGTTCTATGATGACCAAGTCCATCCTAATCCAGATGGAATGTTGAATTATATCCATTTAGTCAGCGAAGCGCTATTAGGTGAAACAAAGGGGTCTGAGACAAATCAAACGAGTGAGACTTCTTCAACTAGTACGAGCGACACGACTTCTGATAGTACTCAAGCAAGTGAATAAAAGAGACGATGTTGACCTGAGCAGTCAGATGAATCTCTAAAAAAAGAATGCCTCAACGAAAAATCGTTCTTCGATCTTTTGTTGAGGCATTCTTTTTCTCTAAAAATTTCTTTTACGATGTTTGATCTGGCAAAGGTAGGGAAGGATGGGTCTTCAAATAGCTTTCTTTTTGACGTCGCGTTTGTTTCTTGAATGCTGCTTCGGCTTTTGTGGCTTCACTTCTTGTGGTGTATGCTTCCGCATGGATCATTTTTACAGGACGTCTTTTTTTCAAACGTGTGTATTTAGCACCTATGCCTTTATTATGTTCTTGTAAACGGCGAGCCAAGTTAGTGGTATAACCGCCATAGAACGTATTGTCTTGGCAATGCAGCACATAAAAGTAATGGTTATTTTCCATAAAGCATCTCACGGAGTTCAGGTGTATACTCACCTTGCGCATCATAAGTAAATAAGGGGGGAGCGACTTTAAAACCGTCTACTTTTCCTTGCTTGATTCCTTCAATCAGTAAAATATTGGCTTCTTTTCCTGCTTTAGGATAGACGAACTGGACGCGTTTTGGTGCAATCTGATAGGTTTGCATAAGTGCCAAAATCTCCAAGAAGCGATCTGGCCGATGTACGAGAGCAAAACGACCATTTGTTTTTAATAGTTTACTTGAGATTTGGATCACTTCTTCCAGTGTTGTGTGGATTTCATGTCTGGCGATGGCTAAATGTTCATTTGGATTTTTTTTGTTGGTAGGCAACCCTTTGAAGTAAGGGGGATTACAAACGACTAAATCACAAGAATTATGCCGCACAACTGATAAGCTCTCTTTTAAATCAATGGTATGCACGGTCATTTGTTGTTCTAAGTGGTTCAGTGAGATGCTGCGGCGCGCCATATCAGCTAAACGTGGCTGTAGTTCGATCGCATCGATCTTTGCTTTTGTTTGTTTGCTTAAAAATAGTCCGACTGCACCATTTCCTGCACAGAGGTCAACGACTTGTCCTGTTTTTGGGACACGAGCAAAATTGGCAAGTAAGACGGCATCTATAGAAAAGGAAAAAACTTGGGAACTTTGAATAATCTTAATATCTTTTGCATATAATTGGTCAATACGTTCATGTTCGTGAAGCATCTGATTCCCTCCAAATGAAAAAACTAATCGTATGTAGTATACTATTTTTGATCAAAAGAACCAAGAGAACTTGTCAAATCAGTCTTTTTTAGGCATACTATAGGAACGAGAACCAAAGAAAGGAAGAGGTTATGTTTTATCGATTTATGCGCGGGGTCGTTAAAGTGATCTTAGCTGTTATCAACGGCAATGCCCGCTATGAGAATAAAGAAGTCTTACCTAAAGACGAGAATTACATACTCGTTGCCCCACACCGTACTTGGTGGGATCCATTGTATCTGGCTGTGGCTGCATCACCTAAATCATTTAGTTTTATGGCAAAAGAGGAACTGTTCAAAAATCCTGTGCTGCGATTTATCTTGACCCGTTCAAATGCGTTCCCAGTTAAGAGAGAAAATCCTGGACCAAGTGTGATCAAGACGCCAGTCAAGATTTTGAAGTCCACAGATCTGGGATTGATCATGTTTCCAAGTGGAACAAGACATGCGACTGAATTAAAAGGCGGAATGGCGTTGATTGCCAAAATGGCAAAAGTAAAAATCGTCCCTGCAGTGTACCAAGGGCCACTAACGTTGGGTGATCTATTCAAACGAAAACGTGTGATTGTTCGTTTTGGTGAACCGATCGACTTGTCAGACATCAAAAAAACTGACAAGGAAGGGATGGCGGAAATCGAGCGACGTACCCAAGCGGCGTTTGATCAATTAGACAAGGAAGTAAACCCTGATTTCAAATATGAAATCATTAAAAAGAACGAATCAGAATAAATGAAGATGAAAGCGATAAGAGAAACGGGACGTCTAAGACACCGCTTCTTTATCGCTTTTTTGTTATAAAATGCTCTTTTTCCAAATGATTCTAGCTGTCATGTCCTTGGGGGAAGTGTTATAATAGTTAGAAGGATATTTTTTTGAGGTGATGAGATGCGTTTTTTACATACAGCAGATTGGCATATAGGAAAGAAATTGCAGGGCTACGATTTACTGAAAGAGCAAGAACATGCATTATCTGAGATTTTAGCGATTGCCAAAAGAGAAAAAGTGGATGCGATCGTCATTGCAGGTGATCTATATGATCGAAGTATTCCAGCTGTAGAAGCAGTAGAGATCTTCAATCGTTTGATGATCGATTGGAACTTGAACGAGAAATTCCCGATTTTTGCCATCTCAGGAAACCATGACAGCAGCGTACGGTTATCTGCTGGAACAGAGTGGTTCAGTCAAACGAAATTTTTTTTACAAACACGTTTTGCTGAAGCTTTTGAACCCATTGAGTATCAAAACACTCAATTTTTCTTATTGCCTTATTTTGAACCAATCTCCGCTAGAAGTTATTTTGAGGATGATACGATCCGGACGATCCAACAAGCGATGGAAAAAGTGATTGAGCGGATGCAAGGTGCGTTTGACCCTGAGAAAAAACAGGTGTTGGTCAGTCACTTTTTTGTAACTGGCAGCAAGAAGTCGGATTCAGAAACAAAAATCGAGGTGGGCGGTTTAGATGCGATTCCAGGTGGATTATTAGCTCCTTTTGATTATGTCGCATTGGGACATTTACACAATCAAGCAGCTTTGCAACAAGACAATGCCAGATATAGTGGTTCGCCACTTAAATTCTCACTTTCAGAGATCAATCAGAAAAAAGGCGTTTGGATCGTTGATCTCACTGACGAATTGGTTTTAGATTTTCAAGAAATCACGCCTTTATATGATATTGCGGAAGTGACTGCCAGTTTTAAAGAATTATTAGACCCCACTTTTTACCATACGATCAACCGCGAAAATTATTTGCAGATTTATTTAAAAGATCGCGCAGTTATTCCCAATATGATGAATCAACTACGAGCGATCTATCCACGAATACTGGGTGTCGAACGTGTGAATGGTCGTCATCGTTCCACGAACAAACGACAGACACTTGAAATCAAACAGCCAAAAAAACTCGCGGAAACGTTCTTCACCGAAATGGTCGACGAGCCGATGACAGAACAACAGATGAGTTGGTTAGAAGAAACGTTGCAAGAACTCACAGAAACGGAATGATCAAGCATGAAACCACAGACGTTACGATTGAAAAATTTTGGCCCTTTTATCAATGAAACGATTGATTTCTCAAAATTGACCCAAGCTTCCTTGTTTTTGATCACAGGAAAAACCGGAGCAGGGAAAACAACGATTTTTGATGGCATGACTTATGCACTTTTTGGGGAAACATCGGGAAGACTGCGTTCAGGTAAAGAGATGCGGTCGTTGTTTGCGACACCAGAAGATGAAACGATCGTCCTTTTTTCGTTTGAACATCAACAGTTACGTTATGAAATCGAGCGTAAGCCAGAACAGCTGTTAGCGAAACGCAAAGGCGAGGGAATGAGAAAACAGGCAGCAAAAGTTAGTTTGACGATTTTTGATGAAAAAGGAAAAGAGATCCGACAACTAACAAAACGCAGCGAAGTGGATCAAGAAATTAAAGAATTATTGAACTTAGATGCGAAACAGTTTGCACAAATCGTTTTATTGCCGCAAGGAGAATTCCGAAATTTCTTGATTTCCTCTAGTAGTGAAAAAGAAACAGTTTTACGGAACTTGTTTGGCACACAATTTTTTCAACGATTCAACGAACAATTGAAAGAAAAGGCCAAGAACAAGCAAAAAGAACTGGATCATTTGGAACAAGAATTAGTCTTATTGCAAAGGCAATTTAGTTCCCATGATGAGCAGCAAGAGGCTGGCTTACACTCTTTTGAAACAGTCATCAATGAGTGGGAAGAGCAACAAGCCCAAATTGCAACAAAGATTGCCACAGAGCAAGAAGTGCTCGAGCAACTGAAAGAAGAACAAAAAATCAGCGAAACAGATTATTACCATGGGAAAAATCAACAATCTGCGTATGAAGAAAAGCAAAAACTGTTAGGAGAACAGCAAGAACTCAATGAACAACAGCTAATGATCGAGGAGAAACAAAGATGGCTGACGCGTTATGAACTTGCTCAAGAATTGCGGATGCCACTTGAACGTAGCGAAGAGTACCAAGGATCACTTGCGGAACAAAATGAGGAAAAGCAACAACTGACGACACGTTTCAATGAAGTGGCAAGTGCTTTACAGAACTGGCAGGAACAGCAAGAGACACGAGAAAATCTCGAACAAAAAATAGCGAAAATGAGCCAAGCGCTCCAAGATAAACAACGATTGATCCCAGTTGCCGATGCTTTTAGAGAAAAACAATCGGCGCTTTCGGAATTAGAAAAAGCGTTTAGTGACTTACAGCAACAGACCCAACAGTTGGCAACAGAGCAATTGATCCTCCAAGAAAAACAACAAGAGAGTCAAACGATCTTGGCTACACAAGGGAAATTACAAGAAGAACAGTTAGCCTATGAACGTTTACGTTTAGAAGAGGAGCGGTACTGTGAACAACAGCAACGTCTCGAACAACTCGAGAAAGAGCTAGGACAAAATCATCAACAATTGGAACAAGCTACAGAGCAATTATTAGCAAGTCAAAAATTATTAGAGCAACAGACACAAGAATTCAAGCAATGTAAAAGTGATTGGGCAAAGTCCCAAATTGCTTATTTACAAACACTGCTAGTGCCCGGTGAACCATGTCCGGTTTGTGGTGCCACAGAGCATCCTTTGACACCGGATCATCATGATTCCGTTGAAGAAAACATCGTTGTGCTTGAAGAAAATATGACGCGAGCAGAAAAAGCGATTGAAAAAACGCACCAAGAAATTGGTCGAAAAGAAGCGGAAATCGAAGAAATGAAGCAACAGCTTGCTCGTTTGAAGCAGCAACAATTGGAAACGAGTCAACAGTTGGAGCAACAAGCCGTTTATTTAAGTACAGAATTAAAAGCAATCTTTCAAATTGATGCAAAAGAGGATATTGCTCGTGCGTTTGCAGAAATCGAAAAAAATCTCAAGGATCGTTTACAGAAAATCAAAGAAGCAGAAGAAGCGCAAGTGACGATTGTGGAAGAGCTTGCAAGCAATCAGGAAAAAAGCGAGCAAGTGAAAGCCCAGCAAACTCGCCATAATGAAAAAATCCAACGAATCCAAGGTGAACTTGCAGGATTGAGGCAACAATTAGGAACAGAGAACATCGATACTTTAGCGAAAGAAGCAGATCAATTAGTTGAACAGGTAGTCGTAAATAAGAAAGACTTGGAAGGTCAGCTCGCACAAGGGGAGAAACTTCAACAAGAATCAGCAATTTTGACAACTAAAATCGACACGTTGACCGAACAAATTGCAAAGACAACTGCTCAATTTGAAAAAGAACAACGCAAAATCACTGGTTTCTTGGAACAACATAGTGATTTTTCTTCACAAGAAGCAGTAGCCGCATTGTTAGAGGACACAGCTACTTACGAACATGCGAAAACAATGATCAAGGAGTATCAAACAAAGCAATTAGTGCTTTCTACTCGTTTGGAACAATTGCAACATGTGACCTTCGATGAAAATCCCCAAGATCTAACTGTTTTGAGTGAACAAATCGAAAAAATCAAACAAGCGATTGAAGAACAGCAACAACTGATTTATCACTTACAACAAGAACATCGGAATAATCAAAGAGTGATGGTAGAATATACGACATCTTATCAAAATAGTCAGGAACAATTAGATGAGTTGGTTGAGTTGCAACAATTATCACAGACGATGAATGGGGAAAATCCTAAAAAAACGAGTATTGAACGCTATGTCTTACAAGTTTACTTACAAGAAGTGTTACAAGTAGCAAATGAACATCTGATGCGATTGACAAAAAGCCGTTACCAGTTTGAGCTAGATGAAGAAGTAGGTAGCTACCGTGGGAAGACTGGTTTAGAGATCAATGTGTACGATGACGAAGCAGGAACGACTCGAGGATCGCATACATTATCTGGCGGAGAAAGTTTCATTGCAGCGTTGTCTTTAGCCTTAGCTTTAGCAGAAGTCATCCAAGCACAGGCCGGTGGTATCACGATCGAAGCTTTGTTTATTGATGAAGGTTTTGGTTCTCTCGATGAAGAAGCGTTAGAAATGGCCATGGAAGCATTAGAAACAGTTGAAAGTGAAGGCAGGATGATTGGGATCATCAGCCATGTACGTGAGTTGAAAGAACGAGTCTTACAACAAATACGAATTGATACAAAAGGTAGTGGACAAAGCGAGATACGCTATCATTTTGGTTAAGAAGGGAGATTGATAACAAATGAAATGGAGTATTCCGGAAAAAGTCATTGCAAGAGGGCGTCAATATTTGCAAGAAGACCGTGTGTTATCGGTTGTCCCAGATCCAGAAGAACATGTGTGGCATGCAGAGGTTTTAGGTAGTGAGCTGTATTTAGTCGATTTAGATGGCACGGCAAAAGAAATCGACTACTGTCAATGCCCTTACTGGGAAGAGCATCATTATTGCAAGCACACTGTTGCAGTAGAGTTGTATTTACGATCAAAACAACTGTCTCGCATCATGCAGAAAGATCAAAAAATGATCGAACCGACGAAGAAAACGAGTGAAGGAGAATTATTGACAAAAGGATTTGCCCGACTAAAAGGGAAAAGTTCTACGAAAGCTTTGCAACCTTTAGTGATCGATTATCATGTCGAGCAGATCGAAACCAATCAATACCATCCAGAACTTTCGATTTTAGCGGTGTATCTACGTATCGGCTTTTTAGAAACGCCGAAGAAAACATATATCGTAAAAAATATTTATGAGTTTCTACAGGCTTATGCAGAAGGGGATACCTATACCGTCAATAAGCAATACCAATTTCGTTTAGAACGCCGCGTCTTCCAACAAGAAGATCAACGACTAATGGATCTACTGGCGGGTATTGCCCAAACCCAAACACTATTAGGGGCAAATGGGGTCTTGGTAAAAGGAAAATTGGACAAACGCTACTTGCTTTTGCCAATCGATCAATCGAAATCTTTGTTAGAGCGAATGAATCAATCCACACGGTTGCAATTACAGCTCAACGATCAAAATTACCATGGCATCCAATTTTCTGAAGAGACTAAACCGCTAAGTTTTCAAGTCAAAAAAATTGACAAGCAGTATCAATTGACTGCTGTGAGTGACTTTGATTTGTTCTTGTCTCACTATCAGTGGGGAATCAGGCAAGGGACCTTTTACCATTTGACGAAACAACAACAGGCAGTCTACTTAACTTGGAAACAGCTGATGAAACGATTTGAAGAGCCAGAAGTTGCCTTTCGAAAAAAAGAACTGTCTTCTTTATTCAAAGAAATTTTACCGCTGCTAAATCAAATAGGGACAGTTGACATCGCAGAAGAAGTGACAGCCGAAATCGCTGATATCCCAGTGGAGTTTGTCTTTGTTTTCAAAAAAATGAAAGGAAAGATCCAAGCAAGAATCGACTTTGTATATGGCGACGTTGTGTTCTCGACGGATGAACGCCATGAAACACACGCTGAGCAAACCACCGAGATATTAAGAGACACAGCGCAAGAACAGCGCGTCCTTGATTTGTTCCGCATGTATCGTTATCGGAAAAATCAGACCGGGTATGAACGTCCATTACCCGAAGGCGAAGCATTGTATTTATTTTTCCGGACAGAACTAGCTGTTTTTCGTCAATTTGGCGAAGTGCGTATAGGTAAAAAATTACGCGAATTATATCTAGATGCGCAAAAACATCAACCACAGATCGAAGTAGAAGAAACAGGCTCCTGGCTAGATATCCGTTTTGATGTGACGGGTATCAATGAGCATGAAATCGACAGTGTCTTGCAGAGCTTGCTACGAAATGATGCGTTTTACACGTTAGAAAGTGGGCAAGTGCTATCGTTTGATTCAGAAGAGTTCCAACAAACGAGCAAAATATTGCAACAGTTTAGAGAAACGATCCGTTCAGAAGATGGCATCATCCAAGTGCCTAAAAATCAAGGATTGCTGATCAAAGAACAATTTTCTGGGAGTAATGCCAGCTTTGGTGACTCTTTTCAACAAATGACCCGTGACTTGATCGATCCTACGAATTACGAAGCCGCTTTGCCGAAAAATTTGCAAGCAGAGCTTAGAGATTATCAAAAACAAGGGTTTCAATGGTTGAAAATGTTAGGGCATTATCAATTTGGTGGTATTTTAGCCGATGAAATGGGTCTAGGGAAAACTTTACAGACAATTGCTTTTCTACTTTCAGAGAAGGAAGAAAAAGGTTCACTGGCTGCTTTGATCGTCGCACCGGCGAGTTTGATCTATAACTGGCAAGCGGAAGTGAAGAAGTTTGCTCCGACCTTGAGTGTCCAAGTGATCAATGGGAATAAGAAAGAACGAGAAGCCTTGTTAGCTGAAAAAGTAGATATTCGTGTGACTTCTTATGCGAGCTTACGCCAAGATCTTGCTGAATATCAAGCATCGACCATCAATTATTTAGTGTTGGATGAAGCGCAGATGGTGAAAAACAGCAGTACAAAGACTGCCCAAGCTTTAAGAGAATTGCATATCCCTCAGCGATTTGCTTTGAGCGGTACACCGATTGAAAATAGTCTTGAAGAGTTATGGTCATTATTTGCTACGATCATGCCAGGCTTCTTTCCGAATCGGACACGATTTAGAGAGTTGACAACAGATGAAATCGCACAAATGATCCGTCCATTTGTTTTAAGAAGAGATAAACAAACCGTTCTCAAAGATTTGCCAGAAAAAACAGAGATGAATCTTTATTCTGCATTAACAGAAGAACAAAAAACAGTGTATCTTGCGTATTTAAGACAAATGCGTGAAGAAGTATCAGCGATGGATTCAGAGTCATTCAAAAAGAATCGGATCGGTATTTTAGCAGGATTGACACGGTTACGTCAAATTTGTTGTGACCCTCGTTTATTTGTCGAAGACTACCAAGGGGGATCAGGTAAGTTAGAACAAGTGAAAGATTTGTTATTAGCGGCAAAAGAAAATAACCGTCGTGTCCTTTTGTTCTCACAATTTACAGGGATGCTGACGATACTGCAAGAGGAATTAGCCGATTTAGGTTTGAGTACATTCTATTTACGAGGAAGTACAAAAGCACAAGACCGTTTAACGATGGTCGATGCTTTTAATGCAGGTGAAAAAGACGTCTTTCTGATTTCACTCAAAGCCGGAGGCACTGGATTGAATCTAACGGGAGCAGATACAGTCATCCTTTATGATCTATGGTGGAATCCAGCAATCGAAGAACAAGCTGCGGGAAGAGCGCATCGTATTGGGCAAAAAAATGTCGTTGAGGTCTGGCGAATGATTGCCGAAGGGACCATTGAGGAACGGATGGATTCTTTACAGCAAGAAAAACGGGAATTATTCCAAAAAGTGATCCAAGGAAATGAAGAACAATTGACGAAGCTGACAGAAGAAGATATCCGTTTGATTCTAAGTATTGGTGAAACGGACGAATAAAAGCCAAAGATAGTTATTGCTCAATTATTAGTATAGATTGTAAATAAACCAAGGGAGTTAGCTTCGCAAACCTGCGAAGCCGACTACCTTGGTTTTATGATTGTTTCAAGGGATGAATCCTTTTTTGATCAGACAAGCTGAGCTTCGCCTAAAGCGACTTTGATAGCTGGTAGCAATTGATCGAACTCATTGATCTCGCTATCACACACTGGACATTCATTGATTGAACGTTTCCGGTGATTGAACCACAAGGTCTGCCAATTGGCACTCTTCGCGCCTAACACGTCGTTTTCGTAATTATCACCGACGTATAGTGTTTCATCTGGTGACATATTGAACGTTTTTTCCGCTAATTGGAAAATCTCTTTCTCTGGTTTTTGAAAGCCAGTTGCTTGTGAAACTAACATGCAATCAGCAGGAATCCAATTTGTTAATTGAAGTTGATTTAATTTTTTGGTTTGGTGGTCCGTTGGGCCGTTCGTGATGATCCCTAATGGAACATTATTTTCTTTAAGATAATCAAGTGTTTTTTTCACTTCAGGGTGAAGGCAGATATTCGCCAACTCCTCTTCGTACACTTCTTGGAAAAAGAGGCATTTGTCATCTGGGATAGGTGAATAACCTAAATCGATCAATGATTGGCTGATCCGGTGTGCACGCATATAATCAAGTGTCCATTCTCCAGCCATGACTTTCGGGAAATTCTCGTCACTATGATGACGGAAACGGATATATAAGTCATGCATATCTTCATCTGTTACTTGTGGTATTACGTTTTTGACTGAATTCTTAAATGGTTGTTGCTGATCATACATTGTATCGTCAACATCAAATACAACTGATTTAATCAAATTATTACACGCCTTTCAATATTCTATCTTTTCACAAATCCTCGCTTATTGTATCAAAAAAAAGGCGGTAAAAACGTTGAAATTTAAAGGTTTTTCTTACTATATTTCTAATTGCTTGACAGAGTAAGGTTTATCGTTTTTAGTTTTTTTAACTAAAAATAATTAATTTTATTATAAAGAAATCAACAAATCCATTTCGTCTTTATCAAATGGATTATAATTATAAAAATAAACAAAACAAAAGATAACTTGTTTTTTTAATACAGAAAAAATAAAATTAGTAAAATATAAAATAACGTTAACGTGTAAGATAACGAGTGATTTTTGACTTTTTGATCGAATGATTATGTACGTACGATTTTGTTGTAGCGTTAAAATAAGCTTTTTTTTTAATTTCAATATTTTCTGAGTTTTTTAAATTGTTTGTTATTAAAATAAATAAAAAACATTTAATGTAGAAAAAACGTTCTCATTTTTTGAGATTTAAAAAAGATTGGTACAGATTTACATGCTGTTATATATATATTTTACATTGTGAAAGTATTTGAAAACTCTAATTTTTTAACTGCGAATAAAGGAGAAACCTTGGTTTAACTGTATATCTATCTTAGATAACTTTCATTTTTTTAAAAAATAATTTTAAAAAAAGCTAGCTATTTAAATGTTGATTAGGTATAATAGGGACAGATAGAGGAATTTCATGATCCTCTGTTACAAAAATGTGGCTATAATCACAAAAAGGAGTGATGCACGTTGTTAACACTATATACTTCCCCAAGTTGTACTTCCTGCAGAAAGGCTCGTGCGTGGTTGCAAGAGCATCAGATTCCATTTGTAGAGCGAAATATTTTTTCAGAACCACTTAATAGCTCTGAGTTAAAAGCGATCTTACAAATGACGGAAGACGGAACAGAAGAAATTATTTCTACACGTTCGAAAGTTTTTCAAAAATTAAACATGGATCTTGATGAGTTACCATTACAAGAACTTTTAGAACTTGTACAAAACAACCCAGGATTGTTACGTAGACCAATCATGATCGACAACAAACGTCTACAAGTTGGTTTTAATGAGGATGAAATTCGTCGTTTCTTACCACGAGATGTTCGTCAGTTAGAATTACGTCAAGCCCAGCTAATGGCTGGCTTATAGAAAACACAGATCAAGCTTAGGAAGATAAGAAGTCTTCCTAAGTTTTTTTTTATTAAAAATAGATTGTGTTTTTTGAGGACTTAATTATTTTTTCTTTACATTTATTCTTATTTCGCTACAATTAATCTATATGGATAGTTGGGAAAAAGTGAGGTGTAGCAAATGGAAATGGAACATATCAATGAGAATACGATTCGTGTGATGATCGGTCATGAGGACCTAGAAGAACGAGGTGTCTCATTTTTAGATTTATTAGGTAACCACAGAGAAATAGAAAACTTTTTTTATAGTATCTTAGAAGAAGTGGATATTGAAGAGGAGTTCCAAAGTAGCGAAGCTGTCACTTTCCAAGTTTTGCCAAAAGGAGATGGCCTAGAACTGTTTATCAGTAAGAACATGCCAGACGAAGAGCTGGGCCAAAACAATGAATCGACATTGAATAGCGCAGATGTTAGTGAGTTTCTTCAAGGGCAAATGCTTGCGAATGAAGAGGAAAGCGACTTAACAGAATCTACTACTGCAAGTGAGCAACGAGCAATCTTTGTGTTCAGTGACTTTGAACAAGTGATCCAGCTTGCGAATGACGTTCAGTTAGAATCAGCTTGGACAGATCTATACCAATTAGATGGACGCTATTATTTAGTCGTTCACTTCTGGATGGAGAATCTAAACCAAACGGACGTTGAAAATCAATTTGCACGTATTTTAGAATTCGCCGAAAAAAGTACACGAACCGCTGAAGCATTGAATGAATATGGGCAACAATTGATGGAACGAAATGCTTTGGAACGTGTGAAATTTTATTTTGAATAAAGCAAAGATAAGTTACCATAGCGACAGTTGGAACTGCTAGGTAGGCTTTATCGTGGAGACTGAGACAAAAAACATATAGAGTCTCTGCTTGACCAAATAATTCGTTATCAATAATGAATGAAGCGTTTAATCGAAAAAGATCCGGAAGAAAAGTGAAACAACTTTTCTTCCGGATTTTCTATGTTATAAACGAGATCAAAGTAAATAGACACGTACCATTAACTATATACGACGCATGGGAATCTCGTTATTAGCAGGTTTTACGATTAAATATTGCACTACATCAATATTACTTGATTGAAACCCGGCTGCACTGGCTTGTAGATATAGATCCCACATCCGATAGAAAGTTTCTCCCTTCATAGAAATCACTTCTTTTTTGACTGCATGGAAGTTACTTATCCAATGTTCTAATGTCAGTTGATAATCTCTTCTCAAGCTTTCGAGATCAATAACATGAAGATTATTTGTAGTGATTGTATCAACCAATTCTACGACCCCAGGAACATATCCCCCCGGGAAGATGTATTTGTTCAACCAAGCATTCGTTGCTCCGCCTTGTTGCCTGCTGATGCCATGGATAAGTGCTGTTCCCTTTTCTGCTAGTAATTGATCAATACTCATAAAGTATTCATTCAACCCGTCTTGACCAACATGTTCAATCATTCCGACACTTGTTATATGATCAAATTTTTTCCCTTTTAGTTCACGATAATCTGCTAAAATCACTTCACATTTATCTTCTAATTTTTCTTCTTTTATCCTTTGTTTAATATAGTGATATTGTTCGCTACTCAATGTAACCCCAGTTGATTTCACATGGTATTCCTTCGCTGCTTTAAGAATCAATGTTCCCCAACCACATCCTATATCAAGTAAGGTATCCCCTTTTTTTATAAATAATTTATCTAAGATACGTCCAATTTTATTTAATTGAGCAGTTTCTAGTGAGTCTTCAGGATTTTTGAAGTATGCACATGAATAAGTCAATGTGGGATCTAGCCATAAGCGATAAAAATCATTTCCTAAATCATAGTGATGTTCAACATCCTTTTTATTCTGTGTTTTGGTGTGTCTAGCTAATTTAGGTAGGAATTTCATATATTTACGTGATCGCAAGAAGCTATTTTGTTGAAGATAAGCATCAGCAATAATTTTTTGGATGTTCCCATTTATTTCAATTTTCTTATTCATGTATGCTTCTCCAAAAGTAATCGATGCATTGTTGATCACTTCTTTGATAGCTATTTCTTCATTAAAAGTAATTGATGCTGCTAAATCTGTCGTTGGTGATCCGTATCTCTCATTACTGCCATCCCAATAGGTTACTTCTATAGGGATTGAAAAAGATTCCGAAAATAATTTTCTATATATTTGTTTATCTAACATATGTTTTGCTCCCTCGCTCTATTAATAGATACAACTAAATTTATTTAGATGACTACTTTTATAGTTTAGAGGGTAGAGTGGCTCTAATGTCAATTTTTTTTGCACCATTTCTAAAATTGCTTACTAGTATGAGTATGATTTTAATGGCTTGCGTATTTACCCAGTGAAAGGGAGTGAGTAGATGCTGCTTGCAAAAGACAAAGAAGGTTCTGTTTTTTTAGCAACTGAGGCGAGAAAAGAGCGCAAGTACTATTGTCCAAGTTGTGGGAATCAAGTCTTTTTAAAAAGAGGAAAGAAAAGAATCGCCCATTTTTCTCATCATGATCCAACGAACTGCCAAGTGTTCAGTGAGGCAGAATCTGAAGAACATCTTTATCTGAAAAAACAATGTTTTGGCTGGTTAAAAAAAAGCTATCCAAGAGTAGAGATGGAAGGTTATTTATCACCATTGGCACAACGAGCTGACATTATAGCTGGACATCATGTGTTTGAGATTCAATGTTCGCAACTATCCTATACTCGAATGATTGAACGGACAACCAACTATCAAGCAAATGGTTATATTGTCTGGTGGCTGTTAGGAATGAAGTTTTTCAAAAAGAAAGATCGGTTGATTCCAGAAAAAAAGTTCTGTTACTACGACCATTTACGAGGTCTTCATTTTTGGCAAATCGATTGGTCCACACAGATGATTTACTTATATAGTCAGATCATTACAGATTTATCGGGAAAGATCAGATTTGAACGGTTTTCTTGGGCCTTTTTTGAGAAGGATCTATTAACGGTGTTAGAACGAGGAAGTGAATCTTTGCGAAAAGCAACAAACGCTCATTCAGTGAAAACAAAAGACTGGTTAGCAAAACAAATTCTTCGCAAAAACAAAAGAGTATTAGCAGTGCAAGAACAATGTTACCTAAGAAAGAAGCACTTGCTTTATCTTGAATCATGGATCTACGAAGAA
The DNA here is from genome assembly GCF_017316305.2 of Enterococcus sp. DIV1094. Lineage (NCBI taxonomy): Bacteria > Bacillati > Bacillota > Bacilli > Lactobacillales > Enterococcaceae > Enterococcus > Candidatus Enterococcus mangumiae. The sequence continues at coordinate 726,314 of NZ_CP147250.1, read as the reverse complement.
AGTGATTTCTTTTTCTTTTTTACTGAACAAGTCTTCTTTTATCGGCTGTTGTTTTCACAGGTTATAAGTAAAAAGACTGATTTAACAACAAGTTATTTCAATACATGGTATCAAAAAATCAAGGAGTATAAAAGCGAGTGGTTATTTCCTTTGATCGAGGAGGAAAACATTTATCGTTTATTTTATGAGGAATGTAAACGATTGGTAGAAAAATAGGAGAAGAATTCTCTATACAAAACATTAAGGAGTTATGATAAACTCAAGAGAGTAAATAAAAAAGTAACTGATATTTTCTAGGAAAATAAGTCTGGTTACAAAGATGATCAAAAGGAGTGGAACAGATGAGCGAAACAACAAAGTTACCAAAAAGAGAAGATTTGCCTGAGAAATTGACGTGGGATCTAACACCGATCTTCTCAAGTGATCAAGAATTTGATAAAAAATACCAAGAATTGACTGAAGAATTAAAAAATTCTGAGCATTACAAAGGTACATTGGGTAATGGCGCAACAGCATTTTTGGATGCGCTTGAATTTGTCTTAGCGATGTATCGTAAAGTTGAGCTTATTTATGTCTATTCCCATTTGAAAAATGACCAAGATACGACAAACACAACGTATCAAGCACTATACGCACGCGCAGGAAGCTTACTTTCAAAAGTCAGTGAAGCGATTGCTTGGTATGAGCCAGAAGTACTACAACTTTCTGACGAGCAAATTTGGCGCTATTTTGAAGAAGAGCCAAAATTAGAGGTTTATCGTCATTACGTCAAACAAATGGTCGATAACCGCAAACACGTCTTATCAGCGGACCAAGAAGCGTTACTTGCTGGAGCTGGAGAAATTTTTGGCGCCTCAAGTAGTACGTTTGCAGTATTAAATAATGCTGACTTAGAGTTCCCAACGATCACTGGTGAAAATGGTGAAAAAATCCAGCTGTCACATGGTGTATATGGTCAACTATTAGAGAGTACCGATCGTGAAGTACGTGAAGCGGCATTTAAAGGTCTATACAGCGTATATGAGCAATTTAGAAATACCTTTGCTTCTACGCTTGGCACACATATCAAAGGGCATAATTTCAAAGCAAAAGCACGTAACTACACTTCTGCAAGAGAAGCATCATTGAGTAATAACCATATCCCTGAAAGTGTGTATGACACATTGGTGACTGTTGTAAACAAACATTTGCCACTATTGCATCGTTATATGGAATTACGTAAACGTTTATTGGACGTAGATACATTACACATGTACGATCTATATACCCCAGTATTAGGTGAAGCGCCAATCAAATTCACGTATGAAGAAGCAGTGGAAAAAGCGATTGAATCACTTGCACCAATGGGCGAAGAATATCTTGCGGTTGTCAAAGAAGCTTTTTCAAGCCGTTGGATCGATGTGGTTGAAAATAAAGGAAAACGCAGTGGCGCTTATTCTTCTGGCAGCTATGATACAAATCCATACATCTTGATGAACTGGCATGACACGTTGGATCAATTATTCACGTTGGTCCATGAGATGGGACATAGTGTTCACAGCTATTTCACACGTTCGAATCAACCTTTCGTCTACGGTGATTACTCAATCTTTTTAGCAGAGATTGCCTCAACTACAAATGAAAATATTTTGACTGAACATTTATTAGCGACCGAAGAAGATCCTCGTGTCCGCGCCTATGTGTTGAATCATTATTTAGATGGCTTCAAAGGCACGATTTTCCGTCAAACACAATTTGCTGAGTTTGAACATTTCATGCATCAAGAAGATGCAAAAGGAACACCTTTGACTAGTGAATATCTAAGTGAAAGCTATGGCGAATTAAATGCCAAATATTATGGTCCAGCTGTTGAGAAAGATCCGGAGATCAAATATGAGTGGGCACGTATCCCTCATTTTTACTATAATTATTATGTCTATCAATACTCAACTGGTTTCTCTGCGGCATCTGCTTTAGCGAAAAAAATCTGGGATAAAGAACCAGGTGCGTTAGATGCTTACCTAACTTATCTAAAATCAGGAAATAGCGATTATCCAGTAGAAGTAATGAAAAAAGCGGGTGTCGATATGACAGAAGCTGCTTACATTGAAGATGCGATGGCTATGTTTGAACAACGATTGAATGAATTAGAAGCATTAGTGGAAAAGCTATAAAAAGCTTGAGCTGAGGGATTTTGTTGATTTGATCATTAATCATTCTTTTTAATCTTAGCAAAAAACGGAAAAGTATGGAGTGAGGAACTCGCAGGCTTTTCCGTTTTTGCATCATTAAAAATAACATGAAAATCTAAAAATTAAGGTTTGGATTTTCAGTTTGTAGTATACTGACAAAGATAGTATAGTTTATGCGGTGGCTAGCCTTTAAGAAAGAGGTGATGCCTATGTTGATCTATGGCTTTCTCCTGGAAAGGAATAAGCATGTCTGTGTTTGAGGCATTGATGTTTGCATTATCATTTGCAACATTGGTTCTGATAATCAGCGACAAGATAACCAAACTAGCCACCAGTCAAACGGTGTTATCTGAAGAGAGAGTTGTTGGCGCAACGCTCTTTTTCAAGGCCATAATACCATAGCGAATACATAAAAGCGAAGACATTTTCTCCCGTCTGGTTGGTAATAAGAGGATTATAATTGTTTTCATTTGACTTGGAGTTGACTCAAGGGGCTATACTAGAAGCAATCAATCGAAGGAGTGGAAGCTATGAAAGCAACAGTATTTTTAGAGCCAGGGAAAATGGCCATTAAAGAAATTCCAAAGCCAGAGTTGCAACGAGAAAACGAAGCCATCATTCGTGTGGTACGAGCGAGTGTCTGTGGTTCTGATCTATGGTGGTATCGGGGAATCTCTAAAAAAGAAGCAGGTTCTTCAGCAGGTCATGAAGCGATCGGTGTTGTGGAAGAGGTAGCGAAAGATGTAACAAATGTTCAGCCAGGAGATTTTGTCATTGTGCCATTTACTCATGGCTGTGGGGAATGCGAGGCTTGTTTAGCTGGGTTTGATGGCGACTGTTTATCAGATACTTCGGGTTCAACAGGTTATCAGGCAGAATATATTCGTTATCGTAATGCGAACTGGGGATTGGTGAAGATCCCAGGAAAACCAGAAGATTATTCTGAAGACATGTTAAATTCGTTTGTTACGTTGGCGGATGTCATGGCGACTGGCTATCATGCAGCAGTGAGTGCTGAGGTGAAAGAAGGGGATACGGTCGTTGTGATCGGCGATGGTGCTGTAGGTTTATGTGGCGTGATTGGCGCAAAATTGTTAGGCGCATCAAGAATCATTGCGATGAGTCGACACGAAGACCGCCAAAAGCTAGCTTTGACATTTGGGGCAACAGATATCATTGCGGCTCGCGGGGAAGAAGCAATCGCTGAAGTCATGAAAATGACAGGGGCTGGCGCAGATGCAGTGTTAGAATGCGTTGGCACGCAACAAGCGGTTGAAACGGCAGTAAAAGTCGGACGCCCTGGTGCGGTAGTTGGACGTGTAGGTGTTCCTCATGTAGATGAATTGGATACGAATGCTTTGTTCTATCGAAATATTGGCTTACGTGGAGGGATCGCTGCGGTAACGACCCACGACCGAGCTTCACTATTAGAAGCAGTCTTATCAAATGAAATCGAACCAGGAAAAGTCTTTACGCAACAATTCGAGTTAGATCAAATCCAAGCTGCTTATGAAGCGATGGATGAACGAAAAGCGATCAAATCCTTGTTGGTCATCTCGTAATCCTTAAATTTGAACAATTGAGGAGTTAAGGATCTTGTTGCTTAACACACTTCATCAGCCCTGAAATCGTTTGTCAAACGGTTTCAATCATGATAAACTGAAAGTATATTAGAGAAAAGGAGCGATGTGACATGTGGTTGTTTTATTTGGATCAAGTATTTTTAAACAATTAATTGAATCGTTTAAAAACAACTTGTAAATGACAATTCACGGGAACCTTGCTGTTTTTCTATGCTTATTTTAGTATGGACAAATTTCTTGAAGAAGTAGTCTTTCACAGGCTGCTTCTTTTTTGTGTTTCCGTCAGAAAGCTGTTCATTTGCACAAAAGGAGTGCAAACAATGGAAGCATTAGCAGTAAAATTAAAAGATATTGAGATTAGTTATGATGGAAAAGAAATTTTAGCAATCAAAAAACAAGCAATTTATGAAAATGCGCGGATCGGTATCGTTGGGGATAATGGCAGTGGCAAATCCACGTTACTTAAACTGTTAGCTGGAGAAATCGATGCTGAAAAAGGAAGAGTGGATCGAAGGGTGGATTTCCACTATTTTGCGCAGATTGAAGCGTTGGAGCAAAATCCAATCGCAGAAATCGATTTTGAATTGCTTAGTCGTTTCCAAGTGCCCGATCAAACTGCTCATTTTAGTGGCGGAGAAGAAACAAAATATCGTTTGGCACAAGTATTATCTACGTATACACCAGGTATTTTACTAGATGAACCGACAACTCATTTAGATCAACGAAGTGTGCAAATGCTGATTGAGGAACTCCGTTATTATTATGGAACCTTAATCTTCGTGAGCCATGACCGCTTATTTTTAAATGAGTTGGCTGACAAAATATGGGAAGTATCGGAGCAGACGATAAAAGAATATCAAGGCAACTATGATGATTATCTCAAGCAAAAAGAGCAAGAAGCAATTGCGCAAGAAAACGCGCATGACGACTATTTAAGAGAACGAAAAAAGTTAGAAAACAGCATCATCAAAAAAGAGCAGCAAGCGAAAAAATTAGCGCAATCGGCTAATCAAAAAAGCAGGAGTAATAAAAATAGTCGTAAACCTGATCGTTTGTCAGGGACCAAGCAAAAAGAGAGCAGCCAAAAAAGTGTAATGAGAGCGGCTAAATCAATCGAGAAACGTTTAGAAAAATTAACGGAAGTAGCAAGCGTACAGAAAGACCGTCCGATTGATTTTCCACAATCTAAAACGACCGTCCTACACAATAAATTTCCGGTGGCAGGAGAATCCGTGACCCTCCGGTACGAAGAAAAAATCTTACTTGATCAAGTTGATTTTGCTTTTGACCGAGGGAAAAAAATTGCCATTATTGGATCAAATGGGAGTGGGAAATCTAGTTTATTGCGTCATATCTTGCAACAAAAAAATGGGGTCAAAGTAAGTCCTAAAGTAATCTTTGCTGTCTATGAACAAATGGATTATCACCTTGTTGAGGATGTGAGCGTTTTGCAGTATTTGCTACGTCAAACGGAATATCCAGAAAGCTTGATCCGCAGTATGCTTCATCATTTGGCTTTTTCATCAGAGACGATCCATCGATCTGTTTGTGCGCTAAGTGGAGGAGAAGCAACACGATTATCCTTGGCTGTACTATTTGCAAAGCCCTCGAATGTTTTGATTTTAGATGAGCCAACTAATTTTATCGACTTACGGACAATGAATGCCTTAGCGTATTTTTTAAAACAATATCACGGAACTGTTTTGTTTACTTCACATGATCCGTATTTTGTTCAACAAGTGGCAGATCAAATTTATGAAATCAACGACCAGAAATTGATTCGACGAGATTGAATGAGTCATGCTAGAGAGGTCTAGATAATAGAAGCAGTGGAATCCAAATTAGGAAAAAACTACTTTGGATTCTACTGCTTATTTCAAAGAAAATATTTTTGAGAAATTTCATTTTTGTTTTTATTTTTAACGTAATCACGCATGATTGATTCTGTTCGGTCCATCGAAATAGAAAGTCAGGAATCAAACTGCGCTGAAATGTGATAGCGTTTCCAACAGAGAGGTACTATAGTTGAAATGGGGGGACGGGAATGATCAATTACCGCTTGAGTTATCTGTTTGAAGAAACAAATCTACAGAAATTGATAGATCTAACGAAGTTGGAGGAAGAAACACTAAAAAAGGAATTAACAAGGATCAATGTTTTTTCTGAAAAAACGTTTGGGCAAAAAATAAGAGTCAATGGTGACGAATTGCTGATTCCAGAAGGGATTAGACGACGATGGTCAGAAGTGCTTTTCGAAGTACCGAAGCAAGAGCTGTACTTTTCAGAAGAAGAAAGGCAAGCCATGATTTATCTTCTTGCATTCTCGATGGTTGAGGACCTATCCGTATATTATTTTCAAGAATTCTTTAATGTAAGTAAGAATACGGTTTTGAAAGATGTCAAGAATTTAAGAGTCAAACTTCAAGAGGAGCATATCCGTTTGCTTTATTCGAGAAAAAAAGGCTTCTACTTAGACGGTGATGAATTTGCACTGCGACGTGTCGCTTCTTCTTCTGTTGAGCTACTAACAGATACTAAGACGGGTCACTGGTTACTTTTTGAGGGAATCTATGGTAGTTCAAGAACGAACTATGTTGTAGTGAGAGATCGACTGATTCGCATTTTAGAGGAATTCGATTTAGTTATCGTTCCTAGTCGATTTGAGGAAATGTTGTATCTGATTAGTTTCTTATTGTCACGTATCACCAAAAAAGAAGTTTTTCTAACTGAAAAAGACAAGCAAATGTTGACTTCTTTGACTGTCTATCAAGCCAGCAAGAAATTTTTAACAGACTTTGGACAGATCAAAAACCAAGCAGAAGAAGAATGTTACATGACTGTGCTATTAAAGACCGTGATCCAAGGGGATATCGAAGACCATTCTGTGGAGTTTCTATTGGAATGTGCAAGAGAGATCATCCACGAGATGGAACGTTTATCAGCGGTACGGTTTGTCGATTATCGGAAATTGTTGATGAATTTCTTTTATCATCTTGTCCCAGCATATTTTCGTATCCGCTATCGATTCACATTGAATAATGTGTTGATCGATGAAATCAAAAATCAATATCATGAATTATTCGAATTGACTCGTTTAGCCCTTTATCCGCTCAAACAATTAGTTGGTGAGATCCCTGACGCAGAAATCGGCTATTTTACGATTCTGTTTGGAGGAGAGATCAGAAAACAAAAAGAGCGACACCATTATCAGCGATTAAAGGCGATGATCGTTTGTCCAAGTGGCATCAGTTCTGGTTTGATCATGGAATCAGAATTACAAGAGTTGTTTCCACAAATCGAGTTTTTGCCGGCACGATCGACAGAAGAATATCAGATGCTTCGTTTTTCAGAAGATATTGATATGGTCTTTTCCAGTGTCCCATTGAAAACGCCGGTGACAAGTTATGTCGTGAAACCCATCATGACACCTTTAGAGAAAAATGAGTTAGTAAAAAAAGTCCAACAAGCATTTTATGCTTCAGGAAGAGGCGTTCATTCAATCGAAGAGATTTTGGAAGTGATTTTTCCTTATATCGAATTGAGAGAAGGAATGACAAAGACGAAACTACGACAGATCGTCGAAAGAAAAATTAATAAAGAATTAAACAGAAGGGAAGATCAACGGCCGATGTTATCTGAATTATTAACAAAAGAAACGATCCAATTTACGAACGAACAACTGACATGGCAAGAAGCTATCACTGAAGCAGCACAGCCTTTGTTAGCGACCAATAAAATTGAAGAAAAGTATGTGGGAGCAATGATCGAAAAGGTCAATGAACATGGGCCTTTTATCCATATTGGGCAAGGGATTGCTTTACCTCATGCACGACCGGAAGAGGGGGTCAAAGAAATCGGCATGTCCTTATTGAAGGTAGCCGATCCAGTCTTGTTGAACGATGATGAAAAACATCCGATCCAGTTATTTATCTGCCTAGCCGCAGTGGACAACGAGATGCACTTGAAAGCTTTAGCTAGCTTGACGAAAATTTTGTCGAATAAAGAACGTTTAGCGTTATTACTCGAAGCAAAAGATGTAGAAGAAATAATCAATGTGATCAAAGAAGGGGAAGATGAAAAATGAAATTTGCAGCAGTATGTGGGTCAGGATTAGGATCAAGTTTTATGGTGGAGATGAATATCAATTCAGTATTAAGTGATCTAGGCGTGAATGGCGTGGAAGTCGCTCATTACGATTTAGGAAGTGCAGCACCAGAATTGGCGGATGTCTTTTTTGTAGGGAGAGACCTAGCAGATAGTGCCCAGCATTTAGGCGAAATCGTCGTGTTAGAGAGTATCATCGATCTAGATGAATTGAAAGAAAAAGTAGCTGAGACATGTAGACAAAAGGGATTACTATAAACAATTTTTTTGGGGGGAGGAAAAATAAATGAGTAGTATTTTAGATGTGTTAATCGATATTGCAAGTACACCAGCGATCTTAGTTGCATTGATCGCGGTACTAGGGAATATGTTGCAGAAAAAAGACGTTGCAACGATTGTTAAAGGTGGAATCAAAACATTTGTAGGTTTTCTTGTTGTCACTGCTGGTGCGGGGGTCATCGAAAGTTCTTTGGCGCCATTTGGAGAGATGTTTCAAGTAGCGTTCAACATGCAAGGGGTTGTTCCTAATAATGAAGCCATCGTTGCTTTAGCGCTAACGACTTATGGAACGTTAACTGCTCTTATTATGTTAGCGGGTATGGCATTCAACATCTTGATCGCTAGAATCACTCGTTACAAATATATCTATTTGACAGGACATGCCACACTATATATGGCATGTATGATCGCAGTTATTTTAAATGTTACAGGGATGAGCACTTTTAGTCTTGTTTTATTTGGTGGATTAGCACTAGGGATTTGTAATACGATTTTCCCAGCAATTGCCCAGCCTTTCACTCGTCAAATCACCAAAAATGACTCTGTTGCTTTAGGACATACAGGGAATTTCGGTTATGCGTTGAGTGGGTTGATCGGTAAATATGTGGGAAATAAAGAAAAATCAACCGAAGACATCAACTTTCCTAAAGGTTTAGCTTTCTTACGTGATTCAACAGTAAGTATCACGATTACGATGGCGATCGTTTATGTGATCGTTGCGTTGTTTGCTGGAAGTGACTATATCACTAGCACATTGAGCGATGGCACGAATTATATTATTTATGCCTTACAACAAGCTGGTTCATTTGCCGCAGGTGTTTTTGTCATTTTAGCCGGTGTCCGTTTGATCTTAGCAGAAATCGTGCCTGCATTTAAAGGAATCTCTGAAAAATTAGTGCCAAATTCAATTCCAGCATTGGATTGCCCAATCGTATTTCCATATGCACCGAATGCTGTCTTGATTGGCTTTTTAACAAGCTTTGTTGGTGGCTTGGTAAGTTTGGTGATCATGGTCTTCACAGGAACAACAGTGATCATTCCTGGCGTAGTGCCACATTTCTTCTGCGGAGCGACAGCAGGCGTTTATGGAAATGCGACTGGCGGTGTACGTGGAGCGGTCATCGGTTCATTTATCCACGGGATCATCATTAGTTTCATGCCAATCTTGTTGATGCCAGTTATGGGCGATCTTGGTTTCCAAGGATCGACTTTCTCAGATACAGATTACGGTGTTGCAGGGATCTTTTTAGGAAACTTAGCAAATATGGGCGGACAAATTGCAGTTATTTCTGGTGTGGTCGCTGTACTTGCTGTCTTGATCGGTTTGACGCTTTTAAAGAAAAGTAAAAAAACAGATACAGTAGCAGAGTAAGGAGGAATTACTTTGACCGTCAATGAGGAACAGTTAAAAGAGCTGGAACGATTAGCGACAAAAATACGATTAGATACGTTGATCAGTATCAAACATATGGGGCAAGGACATCTAGGTGGATCATTTTCGATTGTTGAATTGCTAGCGGTTTTATATGGCAAACAGATGAAGATCGATCCGAAAAATCCACAGTGGGAAGAACGTGATCGATTAGTCTTATCTAAAGGACATGCAGGTGCCGGTTTATATAGTACATTAGCCAATGTTGGATATTTCGACAGAGAATGGTTATTGACGATCAATGAAGGTGGAACACGCTTGCCTTCTCATCCAGATCGCCAAAAAACGCCTGGTGTTGATGCAACTACGGGTTCTTTAGGACAAGGCACTTCTATAGCTGCGGGAATCGCTACCGGTTTTAAGCACGCAAAAAAAGATAACTATGTATACTTGATCGTGGGCGATGGAGAATTGAATGAGGGGCAATGTTGGGAAGCATTCCAATATATCGCTCACTTTAAATTAAATCATTGCATCGTGATCATCGATGATAATAAAAAACAATTAGATGGGGAAACAAAGGACATCCTTGACCCGTTCGATATACAGAAAAAAATGGAAGCATTCGGTTTCTATACCTTAAAAGTAAAAGGGTCAGATCTACAAGGAATCGATGCTGCAATCAACGAATGTAAAGAAGTGACTGATCAAGCAGTGTGTATTGTACTTGATAGCGTGAAGGGACAAGGGATTCCTTATTTTGAAACGTTAGATGCCAATCATTCTGTAAAATTCAATACGGAATCAGTCAATCAAGCCGCAGATGACGCCATTCGAATGCTTGAAGAAAAAATCGAAAGGATGAGATAAGGGATGTTCCATTTAAGTAAATCAACTGCTATTGAAAAAGAATTACGAACTTGTGTAGTAGAAACAATCAATGAACTGATGGACATCGATGAGCAAGTCATTGCGTTAGATGCTGATTTAGGTTCGGCAAGTGGCTGGACTGCAATTGGGAAAGAACACCCTGACCGTTTCATCAACATGGGCATCGCCGAAGCAAATATGGTAGGTGTTGCTGCTGGATTGAGTTTGACGGGATACACACCATTTATCCATACTTTTGGTCCATTTGCGACACGGCGGGTATTTGATCAACTGTTTATTTCAGGTGGTTATGGCGGAAACACGATCAACATCTACGGTTCAGACCCAGGATTTGCAGCCGGCCATAATGGTGGGACTCACACGACTTGGGAAGATGTTGCACTGATGAAAGCCATTCCTCATTCTGTAGTCTGCGATGCCGCAGATGACGTCCAAATGGCATGGATTCTCAAAGAATTCCATCAAATGTCAGGCATCCATTATGTTCGTGGAAATCGTAAAGGTGTCAAACCTGTGTATGAAAAAGGCTCAACGTTCGTGTTAGGAAAAGGCAATGTTTTGCGTAAAGGTACCGATTATCTGCTGATTGCGGCGGGACAACTTGTTTCTGAAACGTTGCAAGTAGCCGAACAATTGATGGAACAAGGAATCAGCTGTGAAGTGATTGATATGTTTACAATCAAACCAATTGATCGAGAGCTGATTCTCAGTGAATCAGTCGGTAAGAAAAAAATCGTAACCATTGAAAACCATTCGATCACGGGCGGGTTAGGAAGTTCAGTCGCTGAAGTTCTTGCCGAAGAAGGGGTTGGCGTTCCGCTGAAACGAATCGGCGTCAATGAACGTTTCGGTCAAGTGGGCACACCAGATTTCTTACAACAAGAATTTGGGTTGGATGTTGCGAGTATACAAAAGCAAATCATTGAATAAGTCAGAGTGTTGCTGAACACTATTATTCGATATCGAAGAGGAGTAACTGAGGAGCTGATCCTTTGTTACTTCTTTTTGTCATTGGTGAGGAGCTGATCCATTAGTTATAGAAATGAATGAGTAAAAAGAGCGGCTTTTGTAGTTAATGATCAAAAAACGAAAAAAGACATAAAACAGTTTACCTTGTTTTGTGTCTTTTTATTTTGTGTGATACACACATCTATGATTTAATTTGAAAGCAAAGATAAATGGCTATTTCCGGAATGGAGTTGTGCATTCGTTGCTTGTAATGAGTGGCTGTCAAATAGGTGATAATTGTCTTCGCCTTGACAAATTGCTTTGATTTGGCGAACGCTATTCAAGCCTTCTACTAATACACCAAAATTCTGTTCACGATCATAATTGTAAATAACAGCTGATGGATGTTTCTTTATTCCCATTTCACGGGCCATTTTTTGGTCTGAGAAAAATGCTTCTTTGACAAACTCAGATTGACGATCTTCCTTGAACATGTTTAGATCTCCGATTTCTGAAAATATCGATTCAGCAAGATGTTGAGAATATGGAATTTTTTTACAGCTGACGGCTTCTTGTAATCGACTAAGAAATTGTCTTCCTTTTTTCTTTCCTTGGAAATGCGCCGCTTTGCAATCTAATGCGGCTGAATAAGTCGTTGAAAATAGTTTGTTACGCTCTTCTAGATTAGTTTGAGAAATTCCGTTAGTTTGCATGACATCCCCGATTGTCTGCAAGTTAACTAGTGGAAGAAAACGAAATTGTATTTTGAATTTAGGTTTCTTAGTATATTCCTCATCAATAAACTGAACAAGCTGTTGCTCTAAATGAAAGCAGTTTTTCCCCAATGGATTAACAAAAAAATAGATTTCGATCATACGAATCTCCCCCAAATTAGATTCTATGCAAATGATGAATAATATTCACATCGTATAACTTACCAGAAAAACTCGAAAAAATGAACTCAAGTGCCTTGGGAAAATGATAGAATTCTAATTTTTAGCCTCGAACATTCGTTGGATTTTATTTTTGGAAGGATGATAAGGAATCGATTGTCGCTGAAGAAAGTGCTCAAATGCTTTTTTACCGCTTTTAGCATCAGTGACTTCTAGTTCTAATTCATAGTCGTGAAGTTGCTCTCCCCAACTTTCGTCAATCGCTAACAAGCCTTCTTCAATAGGAAATTCGGCACGCTTCGTCGTGAGATGCCCAATGTTGATCAGTTGGCTTGAATCGATCGAAAACTCCTGAAGTTTTTGAAAGACAGCTCCAGTTCGTGGCAACCTGTGTTCTTCGATCATTTTAGTGGCTTCTTGGACCGTGTAGGAATCCGTTGTTTCCAATTTACCTTCTATAGCTGGCGTTTTTAACGTGTATTCTGCATAATTATCTAACACACGAATACGTAAGCCGCAGCCATTTTGTTTTAGTTGGAAATCGGGCGTGTCGTAATAGAAGTTCGTTTGGCTATGGAAACGGTCTGCTGTAAGCTGATAGTGCGAAAGCAAACGCATGTAATCCTCTTTTGTTAGTAGTGTTTTAAATTCGATCTCTACCATTTCTGTCATTGGCTTCGCCCCTTTCCTTTTATTTTGCCTAATTTTTTGTTTTTGGTCAACTTCAAAGACAGAAGGTGCAAAAAAACTATGTTTATATGTTAGAATAACTATGAATGTTAACAAAGTAGAGGTAACGATTATGGAACGAGACTGGGAAGAGTTTTTAGCACCTTATGAACAGACAGTGTCAGAGTTAAAAGTAAAATTACGAGGAATACGAAAACAATTCAGAGAACAAAACCGACATGTTCCGATTGAGTTCGTGACGGGACGGGTTAAACCGGTAGAAAGTATCATTACTAAGTCCCAATTACGCCATATCCCAATGGCACGTTTAGAAGAAGAAATGTCAGATATCGCTGGGTTGCGGATCATGTGTCAATTTGTGGAAGATATCCATCAAGTGGTTGACATCATCCGTAACCGTAAAGATATGAAAGTCATACAAGAACGAGATTATATCACCAACAAAAAAGCGAGTGGGTATCGCTCGTATCATTTAGTGATCGAATATCCAGTCCAACTGATCAGTGGTGAAAAGAAAATCTTGGCAGAAATCCAAATTCGCACATTAGCCATGAATTTTTGGGCAACGATCGAGCATTCCTTGAATTATAAATATCAGGGAGTATTCCCAGAAGAGATGAGTGAACGATTGCAGCGTGCAGCTGAAGCCGCTTATCAACTGGATGAAGAAATGTCGAATATCCGAGAAGAGATCCAAGAAGCACAACGATTATTCTCTCATGGAAGAGGACGATCTGAAGATGCCTATTACCGATCTTTGATCGACCAAGAGAATAAACAAGAGGAGGCCAAAGATGAAGGTAGCGATCGTTCATAACAAAGAACCGAAAACATTAGCAGTCACCGAACGATTGAAAAATCTTTTGGCTCAAGCAAATATCAAAATCGATGACCAACAACCAGAATTAGTGATCTCTGTGGGCGGTGATGGGACGCTGTTAGCGGCGTTCCATCGCTTTAGCCATGCTTTGAACGATGTGCGTTTTTTAGGCGTCCATACGGGCCATCTAGGCTTTTATACGGACTGGCGCGACTATGAGTTAGAAGAATTAGTCGATAGCTTGAAAACCAATCGTGAACAAAGCGTTAGCTACCCTTTGTTGGATGTCCGAATCAGCTATTTAGATGACAAACCCGACCAACATTTTTTTGCGTTGAACGAGTCCACGATCAAACGTTCCAACCGTACAATGGTCGCGGATGTCTATATCAAGAACGAATTTTTTGAAAGCTTTCGGGGAGACGGCTTAGCATTATCTACGCCTACAGGATCGACTGCTTATAATAAAAGTGTGGGTGGAGCCGTGATCCATCCAAGTATCAATGCGTTTCAATTAGCAGAAATTGCTTCATTGAATAACCGTGTGTTTCGTACGTTAGGTGCGCCGATGGTCATCGCTCAAGATGAATGGGTAGAGATCCGTTTAGAGAATACAGCAGATTATTTAGTTACGATCGATCAACTGGATGTCTCAAAAGACAATATCCGAGCCATTTATTATCGGATCGCAGAAGAAAGAATCCACTTCGCTTCGTATCGGCACATGCACTTTTGGCATCGCGTGAAAGATGCCTTTATCGGTGAGGTCTAGCAATGGAGTTTACATGGACCTACGAAAAAGAACAGCCGCAGCAAGTGAAATATTTTTTGAAAGAAAAAGGGATATCGAAAGGCTTGCTAGCAAAAATCAAGTTCCAAGGCGGTACGATCATGGTCAATGATCGGGTGGAAAACGTCTTGTTTTCTCTGACACAAAATGATAAGGTAACCATTGTGATTCCGGCTGAAGGTGAACATGAAACTGTTCTGTTAGATGAAACACCGATCGTGATCGTTTATGAGGACGAGCACATTTTAGTCGTGGATAAACCAGCTGGGATATCCTCGATACCAGCACAGTATCATCCGAATAGAACAATGGCGAATCGAGTGAAAGCATATTATCAACAACAAGACTATGAGGATCAGGTAATCCATGTGGTGACTAGACTGGATCGCGATACTTCAGGGTTGATGCTTTTTGCAAAGCATGGATTTGCTCATGCGAAGCTGGATGTACAGCTTCGTGAAAAGAAATTCGTCAAAAAATATCAAGCATTGGTCAGTGGGGTTGTAGATACTTTGCAAGATCACGGGCAAATCGATTTACCAATTGCTCGGGATATGACATCATTATTGAAACGCAAAGTTTCTCCTACAGGAAAAAGTGCGCAGACGGAATACTGGTTAGAAAATAAATCAACGGATGTAGCACTAGTGGATATCCAACTGCATACAGGTCGCACGCACCAAATCAGAGTGCATTTCTCTGAAATCGGCTGCCCTCTTTTAGGGGATGACATGTATGGCGGAAGAATGGATCTAGGTATTGCTAGACAAGCCTTGCACTGCTATGACTTACGGTTCTATCATCCGTTTACAGAAAAATTATTAGAATTCAAACAGCCTTTAGCAAAAGATATGGCGACAATAGTGAAACGATTTGAAGATTAAGGTGAGGTGAGATTGGTTTGGACGAAAATCAAGAATTAGAGGAAAGATTTGCCCAGTTGGCTCTGGATCTAAGAGAAAACAACATCCAGGATTTTAGAAACAACTTCCTAGAGATGCACATCTATGAGCAGGGGCAATTCTATCAATCCCTTAAGGAAGCAGATCGTCAACAGATTTATACCTATCTTTCGCCTAAGGAATTGGCGGATATGTTCGATGTCATTGAAGAAGACAACGAATACATGAAAGAATATTTGGCAGAAATGCGCCCTAATTATGCAGCAGACATGCTTTCTGAGATGTATACCGATAACGCGGTCGACTTGCTGAATACATTAGATAAGAAACAAGTGGCGAAATATCTTAGCCTGATGCCAGCAGAAGATGCAAGCGAGATCAAAGACCTCTTACATTATGAAGATGAAACAGCAGGGGCGATCATGACGACCGAATTTATTTCGATCGTTGCTAATCAAACGGTTCGTTCGGCGATGTATGTCTTGAAAAATGAAGCTGATGTAGCAGAAACGATTTATTATATCTATGTCGTCAATCAAGACAATCAACTGGTTGGAGTTATCTCATTACGTGATTTGATCGTCAATGATGATGATGCCATGATTTCTGATTTAATGAGTGAGCGGGTGTTGTCTGTTCACGTAGGCGACGACCAAGAAGACGTAGCACAAACCTTCCGTGACTATGACTTTCTTGCTTTGCCCGTAACTGATTATGATGATCATTTGTTAGGGATCGTTACGGTCGATGACATCATTGACGTTATCGATGATGAAGCAGCGAGTGACTACTCCGGGTTGGCGGGGGTCAATGTCGAAGAAATCAATGAGAATCCAGTGAAATCTGCTTCTCGACGGTTGCCTTGGTTGATCACTTTGTTATTCTTAGGTATGTCAACAGCTTCTTTGATCAGTCACTACGAAGCTTTGGTCAGTGAAGCGAGTATTTTAGCTGTCTTTATCTCTTTGATCACAGGTACTGCTGGGAATGCCGGCACGCAATCGTTGGCGGTCGCTGTGCGGCGTTTAGCGATCTCTGATGATAAAAATCATGGCTTTGTCCGCTTGATCGTAGCAGAAGTGTTGACTGGATTAGTCACTGGTGCTGTGACTGGTTTAACGATTTTCTTGATCGTAGGGATTTGGAAACAAAACTTTATTTTAGGCTTTGTCATTGGTATTGCGATGCTCTTTGCGATCACAGTGGCGAATCTTGCGGGAAGTTTGATCCCTATGTTGATGGATCGCTTAGGCTTTGACCCTGCCGTTGCGAGTGGGCCATTTATTACCACTTTGAGTGACTTGACCAGTGTGTTGATCTATTTCAATATCGCTTCTTTGTTTATGGGGTATTTTATGTAAGAGATAAAAAAGATAGGCGAAGCTTCTCTTGTTTGAGACAAGGAGGTTTCGTCTATCTTTTGGTTTTACTCAGATAAAGGAACGATCTTTGTGCCATGGACTTCGTGGACTTCTAAAGCATCTGCAACTGCTTGTGCGTTTTCAGAAGTGATCCCACCGCCAGGTAAAATGATGATCCGGCCATTTGCATGAGCAATCAATTGTTTTAAATGCTCCAAATTCTCTTCGATGTTCGTGCCGGCAGCGCCACCGTGTGTCAAGATGCGATGAACACCATGTTCCACTAACCAATCGATTGCTTCGAATTGACGCTCTTGAGGAATCGCATCGAAAGCCATATGAAAGGTGATCTGCAAGCCTTCTGCGGACTCTATAAGGACTTCCAAAGCTTCTTCGTCTAACCAGCCAGAAGGCGTTAAACAACCGATGACCACACCGTCAGTTCCTAGTTTTTTTGATTCAATCAAGTCAGTGTGCATGATTTTCAATTCGATATCGTTATAAACAAAATCACCGCCACGTGGTCGGATGATCGTCATGACTGGTACGCTTTTTTCACTTGCGTAGCTTAGGACTTCTTCGATCACACCAGTACTTGGCGTAGTGCCACCTACTGCCAGATTGTCGCACAATTCGATTCGATTCGCACCTTTAGCAATCGCTAAGGGAATCAATGTATAATTCTCCGCACAAAATTCTTTGATCATATTCTTACTCCTTTGTGATGCCTGCTTTTTTGAAAGTATACCATAGTTTTTACAGTTGCTAAAGCGTTCATCAAACGGTAAGATGAAGTGAATCGTACAATCGCACTAATACGTAACGTATGTTTTAAAAAGCTATTTTGTCTTGTTATTGCTTTCTCACTAAGTTTTTAAAGGAATGAATAATCATTATGTTAAAAAAAATAGACCAAGGTAGACTATTTTTATCAGAGAATGCTCAGTTGTTTCGCTGTCCGTTGTGTCATGAAGCGATTACTTCAACAGCGAACGGGCTCATTTGTCAAAACAATCATCGTTTTGATTTATCAAAAAAAGGGACGTTGTATTTTTTGTCCCATGCTGTTAAAACGGACTATGACCAAGGAATGTTTGAACCAAGACGGCGAATGATCCAAGCGGGTATGTATCAGCCTGTGATCGAATTATTAGCACAACATCTGCCGGCTGATGCAAGTGTGTTAGATGTCGGTTGTGGAGAAGGCAGCTTTTTGACTGCCATCGATCAATTACAGCCGTTAAAACAAGCAATCGGCTTTGACATTTCTAAAGAAGGCGTCTACGCAGCAACTGAACAGCCAGTAAAGGCGTTTTGGTGTGTCGCAGATTTAACGAATCTCCCTTTTGCTGATCAGCAATTTTCGACGATATTGAATATTTTTTCGCCTTCTCATTATCAGGAATTTCACCGAGTGCTTGCAGATGACGGTGTGGTGTTGAAAGTTGTTCCGCAATCAGGCTATTTAAAAGAATTACGCCAAGCCTTTTATCCCAATCAACCAGAAAAACACCATTATTCGAATCAGCGTGTCGTTGACAAATTCATGGAATCAATGGAGTTGGTAGAACGTCAGCGTGTGACTTATGAGTTTTCGATCCCTGAACAGAATCGACGAGATCTCTTAGCAATGTCGCCGCTCGAATGGCAAGTAACAAAAGAAATAAAAGAGGCACTTATGGCAGAACCTCTTAGAAAAATTACAATTGACATAGAATTGTTAAAAGGAAATAAGAGAAAACGATTCCAATAAGAATATTGTAGAGTTAAGGTTGCAAAATGCGTTTAATGGTGATATAGTAGCAACAAGTTGTTTTTTCATTGGTTTTTATCAGGTTCCTGTTCTGATAAAAGATAGTGAGAAGAGCTTCACTAACGTAACGACTCGCAGTGACTGACACCGAGTTGATACGTTTTTTTTTATGCAAAAATCAAGATTTAGTCTAAAATGGATTTCACATATACATGAGAGGATGGATAGTATGAACCATATTGTTTTATTTGAACCTTTGATCCCTGCAAATACAGGAAATATTGCGAGAACGTGTGCGGCGACGAACACCCCGCTACACTTGATCGAACCACTAGGATTTTCAACAGATGATAAACAGTTGAAACGAGCAGGGCTTGATTATTGGCATGATGTAGATATTACGTACCATGCCGATCTACCAGCTTTTATGTCTTATTTAGGAGATAGAAAGTTGCATTTGATCTCTAAGTTTGCGAATAAAGTATATAGTGATGAAAATTTTGCGGATGGCGAAGAGCATTTCTTTTTATTCGGCAAAGAAACAACTGGATTACCGGAATCCTTTATGCGCGAACATGCAGAAAAATGCTTACGCATCCCAATGAATGACACCCATGTCCGCTCATTGAATCTATCGAATACAGCTGCGATGATCGTGTATGAAGCATTGCGCCAACAAGGTTTCCCAAATTTAGAGTTAACACATCACTACGAAAATGATAAGCTAGACTAAAGGTTGTGAGAAAGGATTTGCTCCTAATATCAAGGCGAAGTGAAGGACTTTTTGACCTTCGCTTGGCGTATAGTAGGAGCTTCCTTGCGAACACCGCTTATCGACACTGAGAATGAAGTGTTGCTTCTTGCGTATCGCTGATTGAAAACGAAACTACATAATTGGCAGAGGAGCTTCTTTACAATTGATTTCAGTGAGCATCGGTTGGCGAAAGCTTCTATTTTTTTTTGAAGAAACAAGCTTTTCTACACAATCCACTGGCAAAATCCTATATGATAGATAGTATAGCGAAAAAAAGGAAGTACAGAGTGAGGAGTCTAAAACCTATGGAACTATACTTTACAAGACATGGTAAAACGGAATGGAATCTTGAAAGACGCTTTCAAGGGAGCCAAGGAGACTCACCGTTGTTACCTCAAAGTTATGAGGAAATCAAAGCATTTGGTCAAAAGGTCAAGTCGATTCCTTTTGAAGCCATCTATTGCAGTACAGCAAAGCGTGCGAGAGATACGGCAAAAGGAATCAATCAAGAATTAGTACATCCGACAGAAATCATTTATACAGATAAATTAAGAGAACTAGGGTTAGGAAAACTGGAAGGGCAATCGATCGAAGCGATGTACCAAAAATTTCCAGAGAATTTACCTAACTTACGTAACCATTTAGATAAATATGACCCAACACCTTTTGATGGTGAGCCGATCACTGAAGCAATCACACGGATCGAAGCAGTCGTTGCTGATGCGGTATGTCAACATCAAGGGCCCATTCTCTTCGTTGGTCACGGGGCGTCATTGACGGCTGCGATCCAGTGGATGACTGGGAAAGACTTGAGCCAATTGCGAGAAATGGGCGGACTGTTTAATAGCAGTTTGACGATTTTAGAAACAGGAGAACCCAATAACCTTTTACCATACGAGCTGAAAGTATGGAATGAGGTCGATTTTTTAGGTAATGGACAGCCAGAGCCTTTACTATAAATGAAGGAGGCGGCCTCGATGCAGCCAGAAGAAATGCCTTATTTTGTCGGCACAGTTGCCGCTATCTTTTTTCAAAATCCTAGCAACTTTTACAAAGTCTTGCTGATCCAAGTCAGCGAGACAAGTGCCGATTATCGAGAAAAAGAAATCGTCGCAACGGGTAGTTTTGGCGATGTTCAAGAAAACGAGTTGTATCGCTTTTATGGCGAGTTAGTCGATCATCCAAAGTATGGCAGACAGTTGAAAGTAGAACGATACGAACAGGAAAAACCAACGACAGCAAATGGGATCGTCAATTATCTATCAAGTGACAAGTTTCCAGGTATTGGCAAAAAAACCGCAGAAAAAATCGTGGAATTGCTTGGTGAAGACGCGATTGAAAAAATCATCGAAGATCCGTCACAATTACAACAGATTTCTGGGTTAACAAAACCAAAAAGAGAGATGATTGCTGAAACGATCCGCTTGAATCATGGGATGGATCAAGTGATCATGGGATTGAACCGCTATGGTTTCGGTAGTCAACTGGCCTTTAGTATTTACCAAGCCTATAAAAACGAAGCATTGGATATCATCCAGGAAAATCCTTATCAATTAGTTGAAGAGATTGAAGGGATCGGGTTCAAGCGTGCAGATAATTTAGCAGAACAGATCGGTATAGCGGCGGACTCGCCGCGTCGAATCAGGGCTGCGATCTTACATCAGATCTTTCAACAGGCGATCCAAACGGGGGATACGTATGTCCCCGCAGAATCTTTATTGCAGCAGACGATCAAAATCTTAGAATCGAGTCGTCCGATCGAAATCGAACCGGATCAAGTCGCAACGGTCATTATCCAATTAGTCGAAGAGGGAAAGATCCAACAAGAAGAAACGAATCTATATGAAAATAGTTTGTATTTTTCTGAATGGGGTATCGGTAACTCGGTCCAGCGCTTATTGAGTCGGAAAAAAGAAATCAAATACGAATCAAAAGAAGTCAAAAAAAATATTCGACGAATCGAGAAAATGTTCGGCATCCAGTATGGAGATTCGCAAGAACAAGCAATTTCTGAAGCCATCCGCTCGCCACTGTTCATCTTGACGGGGGGCCCTGGGACTGGGAAAACGACGGTAATCAATGGGATCGTTCATTTGTTTGCCGAATTGAATGGCTTGGATCTTGATCCCACAAAATACACGCAAGAGATTTTTCCGATCTTATTAGCGGCGCCAACGGGACGAGCCGCTAAACGAATGAATGAAACCACTGGATTGCCGGCTAGTACGATCCATCGCCTCTTAGGTTTGAATGGACGTGAAAAAACGCCTTCGATCAGTACGAAAGAGTTAGACGGAGGCTTATTGATCGTCGATGAAATGTCGATGGTCGATACTTGGTTAGCGAACACGTTATTCAAGGCAATCCCCACAAATATGCAAGTCATACTCGTAGGGGATAAAGATCAATTGCCATCAGTAGGACCAGGTCAAGTACTACATGATCTATTAGAAATCGACCAGATCCCTAAAATCGAACTGAATCAGATCTATCGACAAGGAGATGGCTCGAGTATCATCCCATTAGCGCATGAAATCAAAGAAGGAAGATTACCAGCGGATTTTACCAAAAATCAAAAAGATCGCTCGTTCTTTGCAAGTGATGCGTATCAAATCGAACCACTGATTTCTAAAATCGTGGAAAAAGCCAAAAACAAAGGGTTTACAGCACAAGATATCCAAGTGTTGGCACCAATGTATCGAGGGGCAGCTGGTATCGATGCTTTGAATAAAATGATGCAAAATATTTTCAATCCAGGTGGAGGAAATCGCAAGGAAGTCCATTGGAATGATACGATTTATCGGATTGGCGATAAAGTCCTTCATTTAGTCAACACACCGGAATTAAATGTGTTCAATGGGGACATGGGCGTGATCACTGGGATCGTTTTAGCAAAGGATTCGGAAGATAAAGTAGATGAACTTGTCATCCAGTTTGATGCCAATGAAGTCACCTATAAACGAAATGAATGGAATAAGATCACCCTTTCTTATTGTTGCTCGATCCATAAATCGCAAGGTAGCGAATTTAAGATGGTGATTTTGCCGATGGTCCATCAATATCAACGGATGCTTCAACGAAATCTGTTGTATACAGCCGTGACTCGAAGTAAGGAGTTGTTGATCCTATTAGGGGAAGAGCAAGCGTATTTGACTTGCGCTAAAAACGAATCAGCCGTTCGTTTGACGACACTAAAAAAACGGATCGAAGACAACGAAATGACGCTTCATTTGCGGACGAAACTAGCCGCCTATGAAGATTCTTTGACAGGTGATGATCCATTTGAAGAAGGAATATATTCAGCCTCCATTGAACAAGCAGCTGAGCCTAAAAAACAACTGGTTGACCACAATGAGACCACAGAACCAGCACAAGAAGTGTCACTTTTTGCTGTGGAAGAAGAAAAAAATGAAGCGAAAGAAGCTGAAGCGCCACAGTTGCCTGAAAACTATATCCTGACAACCGAAGCTGTAGAAAAACAATGGATCGATCCGATGATCGGTATGGAAAACATCAAACTACAAGCGTAAGTTGAGATTGTAAATCATAAAAAACGAAAAGACATCCGAAACTATAAATTTCGGATGTCTTTTTTAGACGGTATGATTAACAAGCAATCTTAGGACTGAGCGTATCAAGAATTTGGATCTTCCTCACGGATGACTATTTTTTCACACCATAATAATTGCGTTTTATTCGCTAATTGTAGATCGAAAGATTGTTTTTCCAAATCCTCGCCATCTTCTTGGCCATATTGAGGAAGGGTGGAAACGATTCGAAGCTTACTTGTTGTATAGTGATGAAAATACTTAGAGTTCATTTGTTTTTTTTGGAGTAATAAAAGAAACAGCCAGATGATTTTCAATAGGTTGATACGTTCAACTACGACAAAATCAATCGTCGGTTTTGTGATATCCGCCGTAGGAACGATTGAGATCCCCCCACCAAAATAGGGATGATTGGTAGCTGTACATAAGAAAGCTTTTTTAAAATTAACCCGTTTCCCACCGATATCGACAAGAATCGGAAATCCTTTTTGTGTGAAAAGGACATGTAATAAAGAAAATAAATAAGAAAGTGAGCCTAGATTGTATTTATTCAGTCTTTTTTTTGCATTCGAATGATTCGTTGCATGGACGATCGCTGCATCTAAACCGATCCCAAAATTATTGAGCGCAAGACCTTCTCGATCGCTGACTTTTTCTTCATAGTGCAAGACATTTATTTCTTGGGGTTCATTGGTCGATAAAATCGCTTCTAATGCTTTTTCAGGGTCTCGACTGATACCAATGCCCCGAGCAAAGTCATTACCTGAACCGGCTGGAATGAAGCCTACAGGAAATGATACACATAACTGATGAAAAGTGTTCAGTACTTGATGAAGGGTGCCATCGCCGCCAACAACGATTAGAAGTGGAAACCACCCTAAAGAATCAGTAACTTGTTCCGCCTCCCACTCCATAAGTGTATCTTTTGCTAATTGTTCCGCTATTAGAGCGTCGTGTCCTTTATATTCACTGTAGTGGGCAGTATAGGAAAGTTGCTTTTTATCGAGAATCGGTAAGATCTTCTCAGCTGTTTTCTTTCCGTTTCCGCTACCAGCGGCTTCGTTAATTAATAGGTGATAATGAAAATTCATTTTTTCCTCCTGGAATACACCAAAGTATCGAACGTACGGTTGGTGGAAACAAGCCTTTCAAGATTTTTCGTTGGCATACGCTAACAACGTAGCAAAAGGAAAAGCAATCATTGCCCTGTTTATTCAGCATCCGTGAATACTTGTGGTTTTAATCATGTAAATAGATTGACGAAACTTCGATCAATGTTTTCGCAACAAAAAAAGCTTTAAGCTTTTAAGGGTGAATCGATCATTGAATAGTTAACGATACGCCTCGTCAATGTGATCAAAAGAATTACAATCTTGGTTATTATAGCAGAGGTTTAGGCAAATGAAAAAGAAGTTCAATTAGAAAACAGAATAAAGAACAAGCAAAAAACGTAGGTAAAAGAAAGGACTGGGATAATCATTCAAGCGTCGTCAGCCAATACTTAGGCTGATTTTTTTGTCATGAATGCTAACATTCCTTGACTTAGCAAGCTTTGCGCTTTGCTTTGTGTATAGACATTCGTTTTGACATTGGCTGATCATTAAGAGTCACTGCTCGTTGTTGTTTTGCTTTTTATAACATTTTTCACAAACGCCTGTTTTTGCCTCACTATTTCTGCCAATTTTTGGTCTGAGAAATGTGCGAATAGTCACTGGGATAATTTTTCTGAATGAAAAACATACAGAGAATCCCTTTTTAGAGTGAAGGTTGTAATCTTCATTTGGTGTGTTATAATACGCCTTGCGGTTCGTCGACCATCCCGCGTTAACAAAACTAGGAGAAATGAGGAATAGAAAATGGAGAGAACAAAAAGTAGGCAACGACTGATGGTAGTAGTTGTCAATGGGCTGATCATGGCCTTGTATCTAGCTTTAACGATTTTGGTTGCACCAGTGTCTTCAGGACCAATCCAATTTCGGATTTCAGAGAGTTTGAATCATTTAGTTGTATTCAATCGGAAGTTATTATGGGGTGTCTTAGGTGGTGTGATCGTCTATAATGCGATTTATGGTTTTGGTGTCATGGATGTGATTTTTGGCGGTGGCCAAACATTGTTGGCATTGGGATTGACTGCACTTATCCAGAATAAAGTAAAAAATGTCAAAGTACGTTTAGCATTAAATACAGCTTTCTTTACAATCAGTATGTTTATGATCGCTTATATGTTAGTACCAACCGGAGGACAAGCATTTTGGACGACTTACGGTACGCTTGCATTAAGTGAATTTATCGTGATGGCTGTCTCTGCACCATTGATGTATTATTTAGATCGAGCAGTAAAATTCAACGATCGAGTATGATTGTTTGCAAAAGACTAAAAAAGCCAGGAATTCCAAAATCTATCGATGATTTTGGGGTTTCTGGCTTTTTTGGCATGCAATCAATAACTATTTGTGATTGTTCAGATTCTTATTTTTCAGAATCTTGTAAGTTTTCAATTTCGATCACTTTGTAATTTTTCTTCTCTAAGTGATTAACGATCGAATCACAGACACTTTTTTCTGTATCCGCAGGCAGTGTGATCAAAGTACGACGGATATATTCGTCTTTTTCGACATCTAAGGTGATACAACTAGCAATACTGCTATATTTAGCGATGATTTTTGAAATCGCCGCTAAGTCGCCTTGTTTACCTGTTGAAGCAATCGTCAAAACATAGCTACCTTGCTCTACACTCCAAGATTGAGACAACATGCTCAATAACGTGCTGTGTGTCAAAATCCCATAGAAATGGTTTTGGCTGTCAAGTACAGCGATGTATGGAAGCTCTTTGATCGTAAAGAATACTTTAAAGAAAGAGGTATCCAAATAAATGAATTTTGTTGCGTTTTTCAATAGGTGAGTGACCGGTAAAGTCATATCGCCACCGTTTGCTTTATGACGATAGATGTGCATTTTATAGATGTTCCCACGGAAAATATTACCGGAAGTATCAAGGATCGGTACACAACGGTAACCGGATGATTCTAAAATTTCTAGTGCTTCTTCTAAGTTGCTTGTCTCAGAGACAGTCGTCAAATCTTTTTTCTTGTAAACAAGTGTTTTTAATAGCATAGTCATACCTCCAGATTGCTCATTTTTAAAATCCTTTAAGTAATCATATCATAACTAAAATAAAAACAGTAGAGCGTACGATCACTAATTGACATAAAATAATTTACATGATAATGTAGTATGGTATAAATTTGGATTTCAGTGAGGAGGGGAAACGGATGGCAAAGAAAAAAGCGGCATTAGCATGTTCCGTTTGTGGTTCTCGAAACTATACGAAGTCGATTAGTGAAGGAAAAAGCGGCGAACGTTTGGAAATCAATAAATTTTGTAAATATTGTAATCAATACACATTACATAAAGAAACAAAATAACAAGGAGGAGGATTACGATGAAATTTCTTAAAAGTGTAAAAGACGAAATGAAACAAGTAACTTGGTCAAGTAAAAAACAACTACGTAAAGATACGTTAGTCGTTATCGAGACTGCGATCATCTTCGGATTGATGTTTTTCGTGATGGATACAGCGATCCAAAGTCTGTTTGCGTGGATCTTGCAATAAGTCACTAGTAAAAACCAACAAACGGTGCTATAATCAAGTAGAGGAAAAACTTCGGGGAACTGAGGTTTTTTTATTTTACAAATGAAATGAGGAGCCTTCAATGGAATCTTTTGAAAAAAATTGGTATGTATTGCATACATACTCTGGATACGAAAACAAAGTAAAAGCAAATATCGAGTCACGTGCGCAAAGTATGAAAATGGCTGATTTTATTTTCCGTGTCGTTGTTCCTGAAGAAACAGAAACTGAAGTAAAAAATGGGAAAGAAAAAGAAATCGTTCATAAAACATTCCCTGGTTATGTCTTAGTAGAAATGATCATGTCAGATGCTTCATGGTATGTTGTCCGTAACACACCTGGCGTTACTGGTTTTGTTGGTTCTCACGGTGCAGGAAGCAAGCCAGCACCTTTATTACCAGAAGAAGTCAATCATATCTTACGTTCGATCGGCATGAGTTTACGTCAAAACGAACTTGAAGTAGAAGTTGGCGAAGTTGTGAAAATCATCGAAGGTGCATTTGCTGGTTTAGAAGGGCAAGTGACAGAAGTCGATGAAGAAAAAGAAAAACTAAAAGTAAACATTGACATGTTCGGTCGTGAAACAAGTACAGAGCTTGATTTTGATCAAGTAGACAAGATCGACTAAACAGTGATCAGGATAATGGAGGAGTTGGGATGCCTAGTCATCTCAGCTCTTTTTGTCTTGTACGAAAGGAGTGAGTGAAATGGTGCAACGTAATAAAGGAAACATCAATCTCGTGTTAAGTGGTGTAGTGTTGTTTGTGTTGCTGTTCCTAGCGGGGTGTCAAACGCAAGAAAACACAACCTCAAAAGAAACTACATCCACTGAAACAACAACGACAAGTCAAGTAGAGTCAGTAGAAAAAGGGACTGTACCGACGCTATTTATTCATGGCTATAAAGGGACAGTCAATTCATTTAAAGGAATGCTGGAGCGCTTAGAGACGGAAAACAAAGGGCAGCAAGAAATCGTGTTGACTGTGGATGTCAATGGAAACGTTCAAGCGCAAGGTGCATTATCAAAACAAGCAACGAATCCAATGGTCCAAGTGCTTTTTGAAGATAATGAAAATAATGAATGGAATCAAACGGAATGGATTCGTGCTTGTCTGGTTTATTTGCAGACAACTTACCAAATCGACAAAGTTAACATTGTTGGACATTCCATGGGCGGTGTCAGTGGACTGCGCTATCTGGTCACTTATGGACAAGAGCAAGCTTTACCGCAAGTCGAAAAGTTTGTAGCATTAGGTGCGCCCTTCAATGATTTCGTGGATGATAGCGGTCAGGGGTTGGCGGAGCTACTCGAAAATGGACCGGCTGTAGTGTCTTCGCGGTATCAAGACTATCAATCATTGATAGGAAATCTCCCTAGTGCTACAAAATTTTTATTGATTGCAGGGCAGTTGAGTGAAACGGACCTAAGTGACGGAACGGTTCCGTTGAATAGTGCATTAGCGGTTTATGCCTTATTGAAACAGCATGGAAATCCTGTAACGGAAAAGGTCGAAGAAGGCGAAGGGGCTTCACATAGTATGCTTCATGAAAATGAAGAAGTGGATCGAGAAGTTAGCCAGTTTTTATGGGATATCTGATCGCGATAAAAAGAGCAATTAACGAACGTTTTTAAATGAATGTTCGTTAATTGCTCTTTTTGCTTTTTCATTTGCTTATTTTTTAGTTTCGATTGCGATGTATTTCTCAACACTTTTGATAGTTAAATCGCATATTTGATAAATAATCGTTTAATAAATAGAGTTAGATTACAAAAATCCAATAAAACTCTCAAAAGTGTACCTGTATAAAACGGATAAATACAGGATTTTTAGGATTTATTTCATATAACTAGTGTTTTTTCTGAATAAATTACAAAGTTTTCTTGAAAATGTTCGTATTTTTTCTTATAATGAGACAGAACACGAATGAGGGGGAGAGAAATGAAGAAGAATGTTCCGTATTTGATCATTGCACCTGGAACGATCTTACTATTATTTTTTATGATTTTGCCACTGGTCAATATTATATGGCCAACCATTTTTACTGAAGCAGGAGCTAGTCTGAGTGCTTATACTAGTTTTCTGACAGATGATTTCAATTTGAGGATCTTTCTTCGAACGATTCGCGTTTCGGCGATCGTGACGTTGATTTCTGCCGTTTTAGGAATTCCAACTGCCTATTTTATTGCAGGTGTGGGGAAAAAGTGGAAAAGCCTATTGATGGCGATGACGATGTTTCCATTATTGACGAATTCAGTTATCCGTAGTTTTGCCTGGATCAATATTCTTGGAAGATCAGGAGTGATCAATAATTTCTTGATGCGAATCGGACTGATCGAACAACCCATCGCCTTACTATATACAGAGTTTGCAATTATTATCGGTTCTGTTTATTTATTCTTACCTACCATGGTCATGACACTTGTAGGTGTGATGGAAAATATTGAGAAAGAAACACTTGAGGCTGCTGAAACATTAGGGGCAAGTCCGTTTAAAACGTTCTACAAAATCGTGATGCCACTTTGTATCCCTGGCGTGATCGTTGGCAGTATTTTAGTGTTCACAGGAACATTGACTGCTTACACGACACCGCAACTTTTAGGTGGAAACCAAAATATGATGATGGCGACTTTCTTATACCAGAAAGCATCGACTTTAGGTGATTGGACTTCAGCCAGTGTCATTGCATTGATCATGATCGTGACTACCTTGATTGTGAATAAAGGCTTGAATATGATTGCTGCACGTTTGGATCGGAGGGAAATGAATCATGCGTAAGCAAAAAGGGATGACGATCATCGCAGTATTAGTTTTTGCGTTTTTATTTTTACCATTAGTGATTATTGTTGTGACTTCTTTCGGTCAATCATCAACGATACAATTTCCTATTGATGGATTTTCATTAGAATGGTACACAAAAGCACTAAGTTCTGAAACATTCATGAACAGCTTTAAATTGAGTTTAAGTATTGGGGTAGGTGCGACTTTGTTAGCTTTACTAGTCGGTGTGCCAACTTCTTATGCCCTTTCTCGTTACCACATGAAAAGCAAACAATTATTTAAAAATTTCTTTTTATCACCAACGATGATTCCGGGAATAGTCGTCGGCTACTCCTTGTTCCAATACATCGTGATCAAGTTTAATCTACCGGTGATCCAAGCTTTATTGATTGGCCATTTTTTGATCAGCTTACCGTATATCATTCGGGTGGTCGGTTCAAGTATGGAGCAGTTAGATTTTTCGATTGAAGAAGTTGCGTGGACACTAGGATGCACCAAAACACGCGCATTTATGCAAGTCGTTTTACCAAATGTTTCCTCTGGAATATTTGCTGCATTTATGTTGGCTTTTGTAAACTCATTCAATAATGTACCAGTTTCGATGTTTTTATCTGGACCTGGAGTAACGATGTTGCCTACTTCATTATTGAGCTACATTGAATATACGTATGATCCGACTGTGTCGGCGATTTCAGTGATGATCATGGTATTAACAGTTTTCTTGATGTTTATTATTGAGAAAACGTTAGGTTTAGCTTCGATCGCTTAAATGTGAAGGAATCGAAGAATACTTGAGAATGACTGGAAATTATGAGGGGGAGAACCGTGAGTTTTGTAAATTTGAACAACATCCGTGTGAGTTATGACGGAAAACAAAATATATTAGAAGATTTATCGATTTCAATGGAAAAAGGAGAGCTAGTATCTTTATTAGGTCCTAGTGGTTGCGGGAAAACAACGACGCTACGTGTGATTGCCGGCTTGATTTCACCAAATGATGGCTCTTTTGTTTTGGAAGATCAAGAACTAGTGAAAGTTCCTGTGCATAAACGCAATTTTGGTATGGTATTTCAAAGCTATGCGTTGTTTCCTCATTTAACAATTGCTGAAAATGTCGCTTTCGGTTTGAAATTGCGTAGAGAAAACAAAGCAGATATTGCGAAGAAAGTAGCAGATATGTTAGCGATCTGTGGCTTAGAACAGTTAGGTGATCGTTACCCGAAACAACTCTCAGGTGGACAACGCCAACGAGTGGCCTTAGCCCGAGCATTGGTTATTGAACCTAAGTTACTATTGTTAGACGAACCATTAAGTAATTTAGATGCGAAACTACGTGTCCAAATGCGGATCGAGATCAAACGTATCCAACAGCAACTTGGTATTACCACAGTTTTTGTGACCCACGATCAAGAAGAGTGTTTCTCTATTTCTGATAAAGTAGCGGTCATGAATAATGGTGTAATCGAGCAATATGATACACCTGAAATGATCTATCGCCATCCCAAAACACGCTTTGTTGCACATTTTATCGGCTTTGAAAATTTCTTTCCAGTTGAGCAGATCGAAGGTATTCGCTATCAAGCTGCCGGAAATGTCATTGAAACACCTTATGAACAACCAGTAGCGGAGCGATTGGTAGCAACGATCCGTCCCGAAGATATCGAAATTGCTTCTGATGCGACACATAATCTTGTAAAAGGTGAAGTAAAAGTCAGAACATTTCTAGGGAAAAGTTACCAGTATGAAGTAGAGACAGATTTAGGCAAATTCTTAGTAAACGGTACGGATAAACAAATTTACCAAGCAGGAGATCAAATCGACCTGCATTTCCCAAAAGATAAAATCGTTCTTTTGGAAGATAAATAAGTAAAGAAAAGGGGAAAAAGAAGTGAAAAGAGGCTTTCTAGTAAGTTCAGTAGTTTTAGCAAGTATGTTTGTATTAACAGCTTGCGGAGGAGGATCTGAAACCAATTCTTCAGAAGCAAAAGAGTCAAAAGATTTAGTTGTATCGACATTTGGATTAAGCGAAGATATCGTGAAAAGCGATGTCATGGATCCTTTTGAAAAAGAATTTGATGCGAAAATCACGATGGATCTAGGGAACAGTGGCGATCGCTTCAACAAACTAATCAGCAATCCTAGAGGAATTGACGTGATTGAGTTAGCACAAGCAAATTCATCGGATGGTGCTTCTCAAGAATTATTTGAAAAACTAGATGAATCAAAAATCCCGAATTTAGCAGATTTGACTGAAGGTGCGAAGGAAGTCTTTGATAGTGGTGCGGGTGTGCCGATTGCAGTCAACAGTGTGGGTATCGTTTACGACAGAGAAAAAGTCGGTAAAGAAATTACTAGCTGGTCAGACCTTTGGGATGCTGCATTAGAAGGAAAAATCTCGATTCCTGAAATTACAACAACTGCTGGCCCATTGATGATGTACATTGCAAGTGATCATGCAGGTGTAGCGATCGAAGATGACAATGGTGAAGCAGCATTTGAAGCTTTAGAAGAATTGAAACCAAACATCGTTAAGACCTATGCACGATCTTCTGACTTAGCAAACATGTTCCAAGCAGGAGAAATCGAAGCTGCAATCGTCATGGATTTTGCTTATGATATTGTCAAAGGAGACTCCGATACGATCGAATACGTTGTTCCTGAAAGTGGCACATACGCAAACTACAATACGATCAACATTCCAAAAGAAGCAGCGAATAAAGAACTAGCATACTCATTCATCAACTACAGAATTAGTGAAGAATCACAAAAAACAAAAGCACTTTCATTAAATGAAGCACCGACAAATGATAAAGTCGAATTAAGTGAAGAAGAAGCTGGCAATATGACTTATGGCGCAGTTGCTGATCGTGCAAAAAATATCGACTTTGATTTCGTTAATAGTCAAATGACTGATTGGATCGATCGCTGGAATCGTTTGATCAACCAATAAACAGTTTCCTGACAACGGAAATCATTGAAAAAATACACATTGGGGTGGTTGTGACGAAAGCGCACAACCCCCTATTCTTGTCTAACGGGAATAAAAGAGAGGAAGACAAAGGTGAAGATTGACTTACTGATTAGAGATGCTCAAGTATTCAACACAGCCAAACAATGTTTTGAAAAGAAACATGTCACTGTCAGTGGTGAAAAGTTTTATTATGTTACAGCAAAGGATATTCGTCACTTGGAGATTCTTCAAGAAATAGATGGACGAGGCAAATACATGATTCCTGGTTTGATCGACAGCCATATGCACATTGAAAGTTCGATGACTACGCCAAGTATTTTTTCAAAAGCCGTTTTGCCGTTTGGCGTGACGACGGTGATTGCGGATGCGCATGAGATGGCAAATGTTTTTGGGCTTGAGGGCCTGACTGAATTCATGAATGCCGAAACGGAGCTTGATATTTTCCATGCGATTCCGTCATCTGTTCCTTCCACCACACCGGAACTAGAAACAACTGGAGGAATCATCGGGTTAGCTGAAACAGAAAAACTGTTAGACAATCCAAAAGTGATTTGTTTAGGAGAAGCAATGAACTTCCATGGTATTGCACATGAACCAACATCATTGATCCGTCAAATCATTGATCTATGTAAAGAAAAACGACCAACGATGCCATTGGAAGGCCATTGCCCTAAGATTTACGAAGAAGAATTGGCCGCGTTTATGTATAGTGGGATTTCTTCCGATCATACGCATCAGTTTCCAGAATCTTTAGCAGAAAAAATTGAGAACGGTATGTTCATCCAATTTCAAAACAAATCGATCACACCAGAAAACATGGCGGTGATCACAGAAAATGAGTACTATGACTATGCGTGTATCATCACAGATGATGTGATGGCGGACGATCTGCTGACTGGGCATTTAAATGAAAATCTGAAAAAAGCAGTGGAGGCAGGCCTACCGATTGAGCAAGCAATCTATATGACAACTTTTACGCCAGCTCGCAGAATGGGGTTGAATGATCGTGGATTGATCGGTCCGGGTCGATTGGCTGATTTTATTCTGTTGGATGATTTAACGTCATTCTCTATTTCTGCGGTCTTTAAATCGGGAAAAGAAGTCTACCAGAAAGGTGACACGATCCGTTATCCAGAAAAAATCGAACAGTTTCCTGATTCATATAGTCAAACAGTTCATTGTAAAAAACTTTCGTTAGACGATCTCCGCTTAGCAGTCAAAACAGAGTTACCAAGTGTCCGTTGTAATGTCATTCGGAAACATGAGATTGGAACATTTACGGAACGAATCACGAAGGAAATTCCGGTCAAAGAAGGGTATCTCGATTGGGAAAATTCGGACTGCGACCTGTTGATCGTCATGGAACGCTATGGAAAAAATGGCAATGTTGCTTATGCTTTGATGGAAGAACCTATTACAAAACCAGGGAGTATTGCGACAACTTGGGCGCATGATCATCATAACGTGATGGTGATGGGGAATAACGCCCAAAATATTCTGTTGGCGCAGCAAAAATTGTTGGAATTACAAGGGGGCTATGTGGTAGTCAATGATGGGGAATTAGCAGCGACCTGCCCTCTGCCAATCGGAGGGATCGTTTCGCAAGCGCCGATTGAAGAGTTAGGACAAGATTTGAAATCTGTGCGTAGAGAAATGCAAAATCTAGGCTACAAAAATATGAATGAGATCATGTCGTTTTCTACATTGTCATTGCCAGTTTCGCCTGCAATCAAAATGACTGATAAAGGGATGATGAATACGAAAACACAAGAATTTTATCCATTGATTTTCCCAGAAGATGGGGTTCTATTATGAGAACCTTGATAAAAAATGTTCATATCCTAACAATGGATGATCAACTGACTGAATATAAAAATGGTTATCTGTTAATAGAAGAAAACCGTGTACTTGAGTTGGGCAAATGGCAAGAAGGGATCGCCTCTGCGGAAGAAGTAATTGATGGAGAGGGTGGTATCTTATTGCCAGGGTTCGTGAATACACATACGCATGCTGGCATGATTCCTTTTCGATCTTTAGGTGACGATGTCCCAGATCGGTTGCGCCGTTTCTTGTTTCCATTAGAAGCTTACATGACACCAGAGCTAGTGGCAGCAAGCACCGCTTATGCAATCAGTGAAATGTTACTTAGTGGTGTGACTGGTTTTTGTGATATGTACTATTTTGAAGATCAAGTCGCGCAAGTGTGTGATCAATTTAAGATTCGTGCGGTCCTTGGCGAAACGATCATTGATATGCCTGTCTGTGATAATCCAGAGCCATCTGGCGGGTTGACCTACAGTGAAACGTTCCTGCCGAAATGGCAAGGGCATCCGTTGATCACGCCAGCTCTTGCGCCACATGCGCCGAATACCAATACGTATGAAGGATTGAAACAGACAGTTGAATTGAGTAAACGATTCGATGTGCCGATCACTTTACATGTCGCAGAAATGGATTACGAAATGAAAGAATTGGCGGAACGTTATCAACAAACGCCTTTTGAGCTATTGAAAGAACTGGGATTTATGGAACGACCATTGATCATGGCACACTGTATCCATATGACAGAAGCAGATATTGCTTTAGTTGCTGCAGCAGGAGAGAAAGTCGGTATTGCCCATTGCATCGGCGCAAATACAAAGTCGGCTAAAGGGGTAGCGCCAGTAAAAGAAATGCTTTCTGCTGGCTTGACTGTCGGTTTAGGTACAGACGGCCCAAGTAGTGGCAATACGTTAGATCTCTTTACGCAAATGAAGCTATTTGCTAATTTCCATAAAACCTTTGAAAAAGATCGCGCACTTTTTCCAGCGAAGGAAATCGTCCGCTTAGCAACAAGAGGAGGGGCAGAATTGCTGGACTTTAAAGAAACTGGCCAGCTTGCGGTAGGGAATAAAGCCGATTTTATTATCGTTGAAACACAGTCTGTGAACATGTTTCCGATTTTTGATCCTTATTCTGCGTTAGTTTACTCAGCGAATGCTTCCAACGTGGCACATGTATGGGTGGATGGGAAACAGCTCGTACGTGATCATCAATTGGTCCATCACGACTTTAAAAAAATCAAAGCAAACCTTTATGAACAGATGGAGCAATTTGTTTTTGAAGCAAAGCAGAGAATGTAAAAAGAAACCGAATGACCATGGGAAAAGCAAATCTGCTCCCATGGTTATTCGGCATGTC
Organism: Enterococcus sp. DIV1094; assembly: GCF_017316305.2. NCBI lineage: Bacteria > Bacillati > Bacillota > Bacilli > Lactobacillales > Enterococcaceae > Enterococcus > Candidatus Enterococcus mangumiae. The sequence continues at coordinate 690,893 of NZ_CP147250.1, read as the reverse complement.
TTTAGGAGATAAAAAACTTGTTGTGCAGTCTTTGTTCCAACTTGCAGAAAAAGGATGACTATACTTGCCTTTCTAAGATTTCTTTCGTCAATCGTTTCGCTGTAGGGGTCACTGCCAGTCCACCTTCTGCGGTTTCTTTAAAAATAGAAGGCATTTGTCGACCCACTTGATACATGGCAGCCACCACTTCATCAGGTGGGATCACGCTTTCGATGCCAGCTAAAGCCATATCAGCTGAAATGAAAGCTTGTGACGAACCTAAAGCATTTCGTTTAACGCAAGGCACTTCTACAAGCCCGGCAACAGGATCACAGATCAAGCCCATCATATTTTTCAATGTGATCGCCACCGCTTGAGCCGCTTGATGAGGTGTCCCGTTTTTCGCACAAACTAAGGCAGCGGAAGCCATCGCACTCGCAGAACCGACTTCTGCTTGACAACCGCCTTCAGCTCCACTGATCGACGCATTGTTTGCGATGACTAAGCCAAAAGCACCAGCTGTAAACAAAAAGTCGAGTTGCTGTTCATGTGTTAATTGCAAACGATCACGTACGGCCATCAAAACACCAGGAACGACCCCTGCACTACCTGCAGTAGGGGTTGCACAGATCAACCCCATTTTTGCGTTGACTTCATTCACCGCAATCGCATTACGGACGGCTGTCAAAATCGTTTCGCCGCTCAGAAAATCACCATGAGAAAGGTAGTCGTCCATTTTCTTTGCGTCACCACCCGTGATCCCTGTAACGGAGGTCACTCCTTCATTGCCTTCTGCAATCGACTGTTCCATTACCGCTAGATTTTTTTCCATGATGGAAATGATCTGTTCACGAGAACGGCCATTCATCTCCATTTCGATCGCAATCATCAATTCAGCAACGCTAGGGTAGTGTTGTGCTTGTTGGACTAATTCTTCAATTGATAAAAACATACCTCGTCTGCTCCTTTACTCGAAATAATTGACACTGTCAATATTTGGCAATTGCTTCAGTTTTTTTACTGTGTCTTCTACTTGGCGATCATCTACTTCAATGATCATGATGGCATTTTCCCCTTTTGATTCACGGGTAACCGTCATTGTTCCAATGTTGGTGTTGGTTTCTGAAAGAATATTCGTCACTTTAGCGATCATTCCAGGAACATCTTGGTGAACGATGATCAAAGTTGGCGTTCCCATGCTTAATGAAATCTTGAAACCATTCAATTCAGAGATCTGGATATTGCCTCCGCCAATGGAGATACCTGTCACAGACAATTTTCGATTCCCTTTTTTTAGCAACATTTTGACCGAATTGGGATGATCCGCTTTCTCATTTTTCGGCACAAACAAAACTTCCATGCCAGCTTCATGTGCTAATTTCAAAGAGTCAGCTAAACGAGAATCATCTGGTTCCATACCTAACAACCCGCCGACCAAGGCAATATCGGTGCCATGTCCACGATACGTTTTTGCAAAAGACTCATAAAGGTAGATGTCAACAGAATCTGGTTGCTCACCAAAAATACTTCGGACGATTTTTCCGATCCTTGCAGCCCCAGCGGTATGCGAGCTGCTTGGCCCAATCATTACAGGGCCGATAATATCAAATACACTTCTGTACTTTAATTCTTTCATTATTTCACCTCATTAGAATAGAAGACTTGGTTATTTTTGAACATATTCGCTTCATACAGGCGTAAGTTTAGCATAAATAAGCGATTTATAAAGACTTTTCTACATGTTTTAACGAGAAATTTAGCTTTTATTTGGATGAAGCTGAAAATAATTAGAAAAAAATGTTGAAAAAAAAGAAAAATTTGCTATACTGTATCAGTGTGCATTCGTTATGTACATGATATGTCGATTGATTTTAGGATCAACTGACAGTACGTGGGAGGAGAAATATGCATCTCCAATTAACCACATCACGGACTTAAGGAGGTATGTCTCGTGGCAAAGAAAGTAGAAAAAATCGTTAAATTGCAAATCCCTGCAGGTAAAGCAACTCCAGCTCCCCCAGTAGGTCCTGCGCTAGGTCAAGCGGGTATCAACATCATGGGATTCACAAAAGAATTCAATGCTCGTACAGCTGATCAAGCAGGTTTGATCATTCCAGTTGTGATTTCTGTATACGAAGATCGTTCATTCACATTCGTTACAAAAACACCACCAGCTGCAGTATTATTGAAAAAAGCAGCGAAAATCGAAAAAGGTTCAGGCGAACCAAACAAAACTAAAGTTGCTAAAGTTTCTAGCGATCAAGTAAAAGAAATCGCTGAATTAAAAATGGAAGACCTAAACGCAGCTAACGTTGAAGCAGCAATGCGCATGGTTGAAGGAACTGCACGAAGCATGGGGATCACTGTAGAATAATCTTCTGCACCCTAAGAAAGTAGCTTCTCAGTTGGCTCTGTATTGAAAGATACGGAACACGTGGGAGGTACAACCGTTATAACCACAATCAAGGAGGAACCAAAATGGCTAAAAAGAGCAAAAAAATGCAAGAAGCATTGAAAAAAGTTGATTCAAGTAAAGTTTATTCTGTTGCTGAAGCAGTAGCATTAGCAAAAGAAACAAACATTGCTAAATTTGATGCAACAGTTGAAGTTGCATACCGTCTAAACGTAGACCCTAAAAAAGCAGACCAACAAATCCGTGGAGCTGTTGTATTACCAAACGGAACTGGTAAAACACAAACTGTTTTAGTATTTGCTAAAGGAGACAAAGCAAAAGAAGCTGAAGCAGCTGGTGCAGACTTCGTTGGTGACGACGACATGGTTCAAAAAATCCAAAATGGATGGTTTGACTTTGACGTAGTTGTTGCAACACCTGATATGATGGCTACTGTAGGTCGTCTAGGACGTGTATTAGGACCTAAAGGCTTAATGCCAAACCCTAAAACTGGTACTGTAACAATGGACGTAACAAAAGCTGTAAACGAAGTAAAAGCTGGTAAAGTAACTTACCGCGTTGACAAAGCTGGAAACATCCATGTACCAATCGGTAAAGTTTCTTTCGACAACGAAAAATTAGTTGAAAACTTTGCTGCGATCCATGATGTATTAGTGAAAGCTAAACCATCAGCAGCTAAAGGTCAATACATGAAAAACATTACTGTAACAACAACATTTGGACCTGGTATCCATGTAGACCAAGCTTCTTTCTAATCCATCGATTAGGACGTTGATTGATCCAACTGAAAAATAATTCTTGACTCAACTAGCTTAGCGTGCTAAGCTAGTTGAGGTTAATAATTAACTTGTACCGAAGACAGTAGGTGGCTTAGCCTTAATTTCCTACCGAGGACGTTTATTGAATATATTCAATAGTCCCTCTATGTCTACGGTGGCATAGAGTTTTTTGTTGTGAATCACTAAGAATGAAGTGATTAGATGATGAACAATACTCGTTGAGTGGAACGAAAGGAGTGTCCTTTCGAGCGTTGGCGAGCGGAATCACTAAGAACGTAGTGATTAGATGAGGCACAAACGATTCAATCGTAAGAAACTCTTCCATCAAAATTCAGGAGGTGAAACTCAAAAATGAGTGAAGCAATTATCGCAAAAAAAGCAGCAATCGTTGATGAAGTAAGTGCAAAATTTACAGAAGCAGCTTCTGTAGTCGTAGTTGACTACCGTGGATTAACTGTTGATGAAGTAACACGCTTACGTAAACAACTTCGTGAAGCGAACGTTGAAATGAAAGTTATCAAAAACTCTATCCTTTCACGTGCAGCTAAAAAAGCAGGCCTAGATGGCATGGACGAAGTTTTCACTGGACCTACAGCCGTTGCATTCAGTAACGAAGACGTAGTAGCACCAGCGAAAATCATGGACGAATTTGCTAAAGAAGCAAAAGCATTAGAAATCAAAGGCGGTATCATCGAAGGTAAAGTATCTTCATTGGAAGAAATCACGGCATTGGCAAAATTGCCAAACCGCGAAGGACTTCTATCTATGTTGCTATCTGTACTACAAGCGCCAGTCCGCAACGTGGCTTACGCTATCAACGCAGTCGCAGAAAAAGAAGATGGAGATGCAGCTTAATCGCCGCATAGCATGATCAATAAATAAAAAAAGAACATTTAAAATGGAGGAAACAAAAATGGCATTGAACATTGAAAACATCGTTGCTGAGTTAAAAGAAGCAACTATCCTAGAACTTAACGACCTAGTTAAAGCTATTGAAGAAGAATTTGGCGTATCTGCTGCTGCTCCTGTAGCTGCAGTTGCTGCTGGTGGCGGTGCTGCTGCTGAAGAACAAACTGAATTCACTGTAGAATTAACTGCAGCTGGAGACCAAAAAGTTAAAGTTATCAAAGCAGTTCGTGAAGCAACTGGCTTAGGCTTGAAAGAAGCTAAAGCAGTAGTTGACGGCGCTCCTGCACCAGTTAAAGAAGGCGTTTCTAAAGAAGAAGCTGAAGAATTAAAAGCTAAACTTGAAGAAGTTGGCGCTTCTGTAACAGTTAAATAATTTTCATTAATTATTATGCACCGGAATCCTTGATATGAGAGGGTTTCGGTGTTTTTTATTTTTTTTGACCAAACTTTTGACCATACTTCTAGAAACTTAATCTATTGTGCAAATTTATTGGCAGATTGTTTTTTTGTTTTTTGATTGCATGGGTGTAAATATTCATTGTTGTATGAATATCTGAATGGCCAAGACGTTCTTGTACCTCTTTTAAAGATAAAGCAGCTGCAAATAATGGACTACAATGAGTATGACCAAATCCATGAACATTATTATCTTTTGAATTTATTTATTTTTCAGTAGGATACGTATTAAGGAAAAGTTGATATAATTTCAAAATAGCAAATTTTTTTGAAAGTTAAGTAGATACTCTAGATTTATTTTTAATAGTTGATCTATACTTCTTTTAAGTGCTCAGTGAAAAATTTATTTATAACTACATCTATTTTCATGGAGAAAGGAAATCAATGATGGATGATAAAGTCAAACAAAAATTATTTACTGTTAAAGAAGCATTAGAAGAGAAGGGAAAGAATGAAGCAATACTAAGACATCCTAAAGCATCTTTTGAGGACCTTATAGATGAGTTAGTTTTAAAGGGGATAGGATTTAATATAATGAATAAGGGTGAGGCTAAGAAAATTCTAAGCAACTTAAATTACTATTATAAATTGACTGTGTATAGGCGAAATTTTAAAAGAGATGCGGATGGCAAATATGTAAATTTAGAATTTAGCTATCTAACAGATTTAGCGAGTGTGGATATGCAATTAAGATATATACTTTTAACAGCAACTTTAGATATTGAGCATGCGATGAAAACTTTCCTAATAACACATATCACTGAAAATCTAAATGAAGATGGGTATAAGATAGTTAATAAATTTTTTCACTCTACTTTAACAACTTCTTACGAAATGAACAGAGAAAAAATTTTACATAAAATTAAAGAGAAAAGTCATTATCAAAGGAAATTATACGAAGCACATAAAGATTCCCTTTCAATTTGGGTTCTTGTAGAGGTAATGAGTTTTGGTGAATTTACTAGATTATTTGAATTTTATTTAAAAAAATATTCTATAACTGAATTTGAAACCCGACGCATGAGTGGAATCATACACGCTGTAAAAAGAATTAGAAATTGTTGTGCTCACAATAATCCATTACTATTCTATTTAAGTAGAAATGAATTAGAACATCCAAATAGGATTATTAGTGATTATTGTAAAAAAGCCAAGATAGGCGAAGCTTTTTATAGATGTGTAAAAGTTCATGATATTGTAGCAGTTCTCTATGCACATGATTTTTTTGTTAAAGGTATAGGAACTAGAAAATTTCGTCATAAAGAATTATTAAATTTAACTATCAGAAGTATCGATCGATTTGATTATTTACCAAAGGATAATGATATCTATTATTTTTTCCGTTTATTAAGGATGGTGCTTAATTCATATAAAATCGAGTGATTTTCTCTTGACAATACATATGTATAGCGATAACATAAAATATGTAGAAACAACGTGTTGGAACGTTGGGCGTGGAAGGATTTATTCTGAAATGCTTAAATAATTTTATTATAAAAGTGTTAACCTCAAGAGGTTAACACTTTTTTTATATAATGATAAACTAACAATGAGTATGACTAAGTAGAAGGAGAAGTCGTTATGAAAAAGCAACATATTCGCTATATATTGATTGGGATAGGTTTACTGTTGATTCTGTTTGTTGGTTATCATCTTTATTTACAATATCGAACAGATATCCATTTATTGCTCGATCCACAAGCAAGTCGGAAAGAGTGGATGACGGAGATCCGTTCTCATGGGGTTACGGCAGCAATCATTTTGGTTGTGCTGATCAGTTTGATGTGCGCGGTTCCCGGTATTCCAACTTCTGTGATTGGCGTACTCGTCGGTTTAAGTTATGGACCATTGCTAGGAACAGCGATCAACGTATCAGGCAATGCACTTGGAAATATACTATCAATCGCCTTGATGCAACATGTATCTTTTATGGACCATAGCAAAAAAGAGAATCGTTGGGTCAAAGCAATCAGACGAATGAAACATCCAAAAATAGGTGTGATGATCGGTTATATGGTGCCAGTGATCCCATCTTCCGTGGTGAATTTTGCCGCCACATCTTTAAATCTTTCGATTCGTGAGTTAGTCTTGTCGATCCTTATTGGTGTCGTACCATCCTCACTTTTATACGCATGTGGCGGAGAAGCATTGTTTCATGGGAAACATATAAAAGCGATTCTGTTGGTAGCTAGTGTGTTAGTTTTAACTGTTTTAGTGATTATTATCTATCGAGATCGTAGAAAACACGCTGTTAAATAACTTACACTATTTTATTTAAGCCTTCCTGTTTTCAATTATTCTTAGAAGTTGTAAACTAAGAAAGGAAATGGGGGAATCTGATGGAAACAAATAAGCAAACACCGCTTTCGAAATCATTGATTTTATTATTAGCGATCACCTGTGGGGTAGTCGTTGCCAATATGTATTACATCCAACCGATTGGCACTAAAGTAGCGGCGAATTTGTCAGTTAATACGAGTGCTGTCGGTTTATTGACCATGCTGACTCAACTTGGCTATGCTTTAGGTTTATTATTTTTAGTTCCACTGGGAGATGTCGTGGATCGACCTAAATTGATCATTCGTATGGCAGGGTTATCTGCGCTATCTTTGTTAGCCGCTTTCTTTGCACCAAACTTTGCTTTATTTGCGGTTGCATCTTTCTTGATTGGGCTATTGTCGATCGTACCGCAAATCATTATTCCTTATGGAGCGGTACTTGCTGGACCAGCTGCACGAGGAAAAACGATGGGCGTCTTACTGAGCGGTTTACTGATGGGGATCTTGCTTTCTCGAACAGTCTCGGGATTACTTGCTAGTTGGTTCTCATGGCGTAGCGTTTATCTGTTTGCGCTTTTCCTAGTCGCAGCGTTGACTTTTTTACTCTATTTAAAACTGCCGAGAACACAAGGGACGTTAGAAAAAGAATCAACAGTGTCTTATCTTGACTCGTTAAAAAGCTTACCGAAGCTTGTTAAACATCAACGATTGTTGCGTGAAGCAGCGATCAATGGCTTTTTTATGTTTGGTACGTTTTCACTTTTTTGGTCGACCTTGATTTTTTATATCAGTAGTCCAGCTTATGGTTGGGGAACCTTTGAAGCAGGAATCTTGGCGATTTTTGGCTTATCTGGTGCGGTAGCTGCGCCAATCGTCGGTCGATTGGCAGATTCATACTCTGAAAGAAGAATCGTTGGAATGGGCTTAGTGATGCAGACGATCAGTTTTCTTGCCCTATTCATTGCTGGTGATTATATCGCTGTTTTATTAGTTGCAATCATATTGTTAGATGTCGGCAATCAGTTTGGACAAGTAGCGAATCAAAGTAGAGTGCAAGGACTTGGGGAAGCAACGAGCAATCGAAACAACACGATTTTTATGTTTATGTATTTTATTGGCGGAGCGACAGGTTCTTTATTAGGCTCAGTGATGTGGCAACATTATGGTTGGACAGGCGTAACTGTTACAGGATTGGTTTTTCAGTTGTGTGCTTTTTGGTTTCAAGCAGTTGTCTATCCTAATAAAAGAAGATAGAGATAGAATAAGATCGGTATAATAAATCTAGAATACCAACTAAAGTAGAGGACCAACCCTTTGTTTAGTTGGTATTTTTTTTTAGCATAATTATGAATTTATATGTAGATTACTAAACCAATATTGCAATCTATTTTAATAAATGCTATTTTTATTAAAATAGATTGAGGGAGAAGTGATAAAAATGAGCTATAAACCATTAAAAATTACTTTTTATGAAAATAGAAATAAGTTTGAGGAAGAATATCAGCTTAGGTTTAACTTTTTTTCCACTTTTAAGACTGGACTTAATATCCATCCTTTTGATCGGCAGCAGCGGATTACAACAGAAAGTTATGAGTTGTTTTACATACCATTATTAGAACATGAAAACCTGAAAGAAAAAATTCAAAAAAATTCATCAGAAATTGAAAGATATATTAGTATGCTTCCCCCAATTATCCAGAGAAATATTTTTAATTCTCAAATTATTGATGAAATAAAGTCAACAAATGATATTGAAGGTGTGCGAAGTACAAGAAAAGAAATCGGAACAGCAATTAGGAAAAGAAATAGTGATGAAATAGTTAGATTTAAAGGAATAGTAAATATGTACATGAACTTGGGTGAATCTGAGTATGAAGAAATTCATGATATTGTGAAAATAAGAAATATATACGATGAATTATTTAGTAAAGATATTCCAGAAGAGGATCAACCAGATGGTCAGTTATTCAGAAAGGAAGTAGTCTATATAGGATCTGAGGATAAACGAGTTCATCAAGGTAATCCTAATGAGGAAACAATAATAAGAGATTTAAATAATCTCGTTTTATTTATGAACAGGAAAGATATTCCTTTTTTATTAAAATGCGTGATTACACATTACTATTTTGAGTATATTCATCCTTTCTACGATGGTAATGGTCGGATGGGAAGATTTTTAATTTCAAATTATCTTTCTAGAAAATTAGATTTTTTAACAGGAATCACAATTTCAAATGCGATCACACATGACAAAAAAACTTATGGAAAGTTATTTGCAGAAGTTTCAAATCCGAGAAATAAAGCGGATTTGACTTTGTTTGTCCAAAATATGTATCAATTGATTATTAATGGACAAACAAAAGTAATCGAAGAGTTACAGACAGCAAAAGCTAAATTAGATAGTGCAGTTAATGTCCTTAATAAATTAGATTTGAAAGACAAAGATACGGTTGAAGTACTATTTGTACTGATTCAAGGTCATTTATATAATGAGGTAAATGAATATATTACGGATATAGAATTAAGAAAGCACCTTAACATATCTTATCCTAAACTAAAACAAATCAGTCAAAATTTAATCGAAAAAAAACTAGTTGTACAGATAAAAAAGAAACCATCGATCCATATTCTTTCAACAGAATTTCAAGACCAGCTAGAGTCATTCTCTTAACTAGAAGATTATGTGATCAGTTTTGTTTATCTACTATTAATTTTCAAATTATCAGGTAATTATTATAGTAAGGGAAATAATGCTAATTACTCGTGTAATAAATATTTTTTCTCTATTTGGTCTATACAGATATTGTCATTTTGAAATAAAGATGCTATAATTGGGCTATACCAAAATAAAAGGAGTAATCGTTATGGAAATCATTCGTGTGAAAAATGCTGAAGAAGGCGGAAAAAAAGCTTTTGAGATAATTAAAAATGGAATGGAAAATGGTGCGAAAGTTCTAGGTTTAGCAACAGGAAGCACGCCAATCACTTTATATAAAGAAATGACTTCAAGCGACATGGATTTCAGTAACATGACTTCTGTTAACTTGGATGAATATGTAGGATTAGGCGGATCAGATGATCAAAGCTACCGTCATTTTATGAATGTTGAATTATTCGACAAAAAGCCATTCAAAGAAACGTTTGTACCTGATGGAAAAGCAGCTGATTTAGTTGAGGCTTGCCAATCATACGATCGAATCATTGAAGAACATCCAATCGATATCCAAATCTTAGGAATCGGTCAAAACGGCCACATCGGGTTTAATGAACCTGGCGCGCCATTTGATGGAAAAACAAGCGTTGTCGATTTAACAGAATCAACGATCAATGCAAACAAACGATTCTTTGACAAAGTAGAAGATGTACCAACAAAAGCCGTTTCTATGGGGATTGGTTCAATTTTAAACAGCAAAAAAATCGTCTTGATGGCGTATGGAGAAAATAAAGCAGAAGCGATCAAAGGCATGATCAACGGTCCGGTTACAACAGAGATGCCGGCAAGTGCTTTGCAAAATCATGCAGATGTTGTAGTCATTATTGACGAAGAAGCAGCAAGCAAATTATAAAAAAAGACAGCAGTCACTGGGAATCATTTGATACAAATCAGATGATTCGCCACAGTGGCTGTTTTTTTATTTGATCAATAAACAAATAGTTATATTTTGTTTGTTTTTTTTACTCGTGCTATATTTGATAAGGGGAGGGGATAGTTATGGAAGATATGGTTTTATCGATACCAGAAATTATTATACGATTAAGTATTGCATTGCTGTTTGGCGGAGCAATTGGTTTTGAACGACAATATAAAAATCGACCAGCAGGGATGCGTACACATATTTTAGTTTGTATGGGTGCTTGTATCATTGCGTTGATCCAAGTTGAAATTGCCAGTGGTGCGTTGAGAAATGCGTTAGAGTATCCTGAATTAGTAGGGACCCTCCGTTCAGATGAAGCACGTCTGATCGCACAAGTTGTTAGTGGCGTCGGTTTTTTAGGAGCAGGTACGATCATTGTCACGAAACAATCAGTGACCGGCTTAACGACCGCAGCGTCTCTTTGGGCAATTGCAGGCTTGGGGATCGCGATTGGCATGGGCTTTTATGCGATCGCACTCATTAGTTTTGTGGGCATCGTCTTTGCGTTGACTGTGGTGAAACGAATCATCCACGTACCAACAACAAAAAAATTAGTCATCCAATTTATTCATCGAAAAGAAACAAAGGATTTTTTGAATGAATACTTTGAGAAAAGAAACATCACGATCGAGGATGTCAATTTTGATGTGAAATTTATTGATGATTACCGTATTTATAAAAATGTTTATACGATCGATTTACCAAAAGGCTTGACTTATGCAGAAGTGATCGAGGAGTTATCCACCTATAAAAATATCACCAAATTACATCTGGTTAGTCTGACAAAGTGAGTAATCACTTTTTTTAAATAACAAGAAATTAATGGAAAAATAGCGCTTTATCGATGGATAAATGATAAAATAGAAGTATCTGTAAGAATGAAATTTGGAGGATATCTATGTATTCAAGGTTCAAAGAGTCAAAATTATTGTTTTGGACAGTGGAATTAGTCTTAACGATTATTGGCGTTTTCTTTATTTTACGTATGCCAAATGTGTTTCACCCTATCCTAAGAATGGCATCTGCAATCATCATGCCATTGATTATTGCTGGATTTTTTTATTACATGTTTAATCCAGTTGTCTTGTTTTTAGAAAAACATCGAGTTCCTCGAGTGTTGGGCTATATCCTGACGTTGATCGTTTTATTAGTGGTCGTCTTTTTGACAATCATGAACGTCTTACCACAGTTGGCAGATCAAGCGGTGCAATTGACTAGGAGCATCCCTGCATATGCTGATGAAACCAGTCGTTGGTTGACTGATATCATGCAACGAGAAGAATTTCGCTCATTGAATCTGGAAGAGCAATTTGCTTCTGCAAATTTATCGTTAAGTAACTTGTTCAATATTCTGTTAGTTAGTCTGACAGGTAGTGTTTCAAGAATCTTTTCCTTTATGATGCAATTTTTCATTTTGTTGTTTACCGTACCGTTTATTTTGTTATTTATGTTCAAAGATGGACATAAATTCATTGATGCGTTATCCCCGTTCTTTCCACAAGCAATACGAGGAGAGTTGCGACAAACGGTGAGAGAGTTGAATGAGACTTTGTCTGCTTATATCAGCAGTACGATCGTTGATGCGGTGATCATTGGTGTCATGAGTTTTATTGCGATGACGATCTTTAAGCAGCCGTATAGTTTGCTGTTGGCAGTTATTTGCGGGATCACGAACATCATCCCGTATGTTGGCCCTTTTATCGGCGCAGTACCAGCCATTATTGTCGGCTTGTTTGTTTCACCATTCCAAGCACTTTATATGGCACTTTCTATTCTCGTGATCCAACAATTGGATGGGAATGTGATCAAACCGTTACTATTTGGAAAAACGATGAACATCCATCCGCTCACGATCATCTTGGTATTGATCGGTGCTGGAAGTGTTGCTGGAATCATGGGAATGTTGATCTGTATCCCTGTGTATGCGGTAATCAAAACGCTAGTATTGAATATCCGTAAGATTTACTTATTACGCAAATTCGAACAAGTGCCAGATGAAGAGCAACCGAAGAAAATTGAATTAGAACATGAGTAACTGATAGTAAAAAAAGACGAGGATCATCATCCAATGGTTAGGATGATGATCCTCGTCTTTTTTGCTTTTCTTTATTTATCACTTTGTTCAACTTTCGGTTCTGCCAGAAAATCCAATGAATGGATCTCAACGCCTTCTGTTTCGAAAATCACTACTTCATTTTTTCCTTGATTAAGAAAATCTTTTGGACAATAAAGCGAATAGATCGGTCCGCGGTTCCAATAGCGACCAAGGTTGATTCCGTTAACAAAAACTACCCCTTTGCCATAGGCGGAACAATCAATATACGTATCCACAGGCTCTTTTACGTCAAATGATACTTGGTAAAACGAAGGATGAGCCGGATTTTTACCAGCTTGATAGTCGATCAACTGAAGTTGGTCGGCTGTTAGTGGTAAAGGATAGTGAAGATACCCTTGATGGAAATGGATATCTTGCATGATTCCACCACGGATCCCTTTGGTTTGGGTCGGATTATTCAATTTTGAGCCATAATTGACTCTTCCATGATTTTCTACTAAGACATCTAATTGAATTTCTTGGTTTTCTGTCTTTCCTTGGATCATGAACTCTTCACCAATCGTTGTTTGGTCTTGCGTCAATTGATAGGTTTCGTCCACATAAACAGAAACTCGATCACTTGCCTCAATGATCCGAACTTTATTTTCATGGTGATAGTTTTTCAGTGCTAAGGAATATAAGACGTAGCCATACCCATTACTGACTTGCTCCATCGTTAAAGGATAGGCAGCAGGTACAGGTTTTGTTAGTTGTTCTTTTGTTTTGAATAATGAAACACTTGCATCCACTGGATAACTTCCAAGAGAATCTAATCTTTTTTTTCGTGGCTCTGCCTGCCAAACGTCTGGGCAAACTTCTTTGATTGCTTTTTGGACAGCATAATATTTTTCTGTAGGCTCACCAGCTTCAGTGAGTAACGCATCGTAGTCGTAGCTAGTCAATTGTGGCAAATCGGTATTTCCACGAGCGGAACAACCATTGTTAAACCCAAAATTGGTTCCTCCATGGAACATATAGAGATTCAAAGAGCCAACTTCCAACATATCTTTGACTTCATTGGCTAGATCTTGCGCTTCTCGCTTGATGATCGGCTCACCCCAACGGTTGAACCAACCATCCCAATATTCCATACACATCAATGGCCATTTTTTTCCATGTTTATCAAAAAATGCTTGTAATACCGCACTGTTCTCCTTTGAATGACTACCAAAATTACCAGTGACGAACACATCATCTTCAATCAAAGTTCCAGCGTCCAATACTTCGTTCCAAGCGCCATCGGAAGTAAATAGCGGAACAGTGATCCCTGCATTTTCCAGTAGTTTTTTCGTTTCACGAAGATACGCTTTTTCCATTCCGTACGAACCATATTCATTTTCGATTTGGAACATGATGACAGGGCCACCGTGTGTGATTTGTAGAGGAACGATCTTCGGTAGTAACACATCATAGTAATTTTTGACTTTTGCCATGAATCGTTCATCAGTCGAACGTAAACGGATTCCTGGTTCCTTTAATAACCAAGCGGGTAGACCGCCAAATTCCCATTCTGCACAAATATATACAGAAGGGCGTAAAATGACCATCAAGCCGAGTTGTTGAGCTAGTTCAACAAAAACAGTAAAATCGTTCATTCCTTCGAAGTCGAATTGCCCTTCTTTTGGCTCATGGATATTCCAAGGAACGTAGGTTTCGACGGTGTTTGCTCCTAAAGCTTTCAAGTTATACAAGCTATCTTCCCATTGTGAGCGGGGAAGACGGAAATAGTGAATCGCGCCACTGATCAATTTGATTGGCTGACCATCTAAAAGAAAGTCTTCTTTTATTTCAAAAGTTTGCATGTTGGGTTCTCCTTACCAATATTTTTTCCACGAAGGTTTTGCTAAACGCATCAAGGCTTCTAAATAGAAATAGTCGCCCCAAAGATTTGGTTCATCGATTCCTTTTCCTTCTGCATGTGCATAGACGCCATGTAGTAATAAGCCTTCATTATCAGGTTCTGACTGTGAGGTGTAGTGTTCGCCTAATTGATAGACCATGCCTTTGGCTAGTGCTTCCGCGTGAGGATACGCTTCCATTTTTGCGGCTTCCAATAATCCACAGGCGGTGATCGCTAAAGCGGAACTGTCTTTGTCAGAAGGCTGCTCGTCATTGAAATCAAAATCCCAATAAGGAACAAGATCATTTGGCAAATGAGTTAAAAAGACATCGACGATTGCTTCGTAGTTCGCAGGAAGAGCCGAAGATTTCAAGTAACTTTCATTTAAAGGAATACCAAGTACAGCCCAGCTTTGTCCACGCGCCCAAATCGAGTTATCGCTATTTCCTTGATGTGTAGCACCGTGAGTAGGCTTGCCAGTTAAGGAGTCAAAATAATACGTGTGGAAAGTTGTTGCGTTTTCTCTGACCACTGTGCGCAATACTGTTTCGTAATGTTTCTTAGCTGTTTCTCGATAAAGATCGTTCCCTGAGATTTCAGAAGCTTGGAATAATAAAGGCAAGTTGATCAATGAATCAATGATCAAACGATATTCTTTTGGATCACCGTAGGCACCCCAAGCTTGAATGAACTGCCCTTTTTCTTGAAATCGTGCCAGTAACACGTCTGCGGCTTGCAGTAGTTCTTCCTTGCATAATAAGCTGTCGGTTAAACGGTACCCTGCGCCAGCAGATAAACTATATAAGAATCCGATATCGTGATGATCTAATACGTGATGTGTCGTTAAACGATCTTTAAAACTATGGATGTTTTCCATTGCACGCACAAGGAATTTTTCCTTGCCCGTCCATTCATAAGCTAACCACAGCATGCCTGTCCAAAAGCCATTCGTCCAGTCATCGTTAGGTTTGATCCGATAGATACCATTTGTTGCACAAGCCGACGGGAAATCGAGTCCGTAGCGAGTCATATTATGTTCGATTTTTTGGCAACACCAATCGATTTGATTCGATAGCCAGGTGTCGTCGATAGACTTACTTAGGGAAATAAGGGAATCTTTTGTTTGTTGTAGTCCCATCATACCACTCCTCTTAATTTGTTAACATATTAACTTTAAACTAGTATAACCTAAATAATCAGAAAAAGCGAATGGCAAAATGAAAAAAACATAAAACTTACCATATAAATAACTAATAATTTTTAAAAGAGATGAATTTTATAGTATAAAAATAGTAAGAAGGAATCGACGAAAAAGCTCTGAGAACGATTTCGTTGATTCCTTCTAGTGTTGTTAAAAAAACAGTGATAGTCCATCGTCTATTTAAGTCGAGAGGAAACAAGAGGACCAAGGCTTAGCCTTGATTATTCTGCTTCTACTTCGATTTTTGTTTTGAAATATTTCCAGTGTTTGTAGCTAATGATATATTCGGCTACGCTGCGGTCAGCAAGGTAAGAATGCTTGACTTGTTTGACGACTGGTTCGCGAAAGCTTAATTTCAATAGATTCAATAACTCAGGATCATCAGGAAAGACGATCTCATTTGTTTCGACAGAAGAAAGTGAGAAGAGATCGATGCCGAAATCTTTTCTCACCCTTTCATAAATGCTTGAGTAATGGGCTAAGTCTTTATTGATAGGTTCCTTGACCAAACGTTTTGGCAGATGAGTGATATGCACAAGGAAAGGGATATCATCAAAATACCGTACTCGTTTGATGCGATAATAAGAACCGTTTTTAGGTAATCCTAGTTCCTCTAAGATTTCAGGTTCCTGCGCTTCTTCGATTGAAACGACATTCACCTTTTCTTTATCTAATGAGTGTAATTCGATATCAGAGAATTTGACGGATTGAGAGACTTTTGATTTTGATACAAAGGTTCCTTTTCCTTGCACACGATAGAGATAGCCAGCTGTTGTTAGTTCGTTCAATGCTTTAACGGCCGTGATCGAGCTGACAGAATATTTTTTCTTGATATCTGCTTCTGAGTAGAACTTATCTCCAGGAACAAATAAATGGTTTTTGATTTCAGCTAATAATTCTTGCTTAATTTGTTCATATTTAGGAATCACCAAATAAAACCTCCTTTTTTAGCGGTATCCAATTAATCATACCATAACATGTTAACTTATTTGTGGCAACGTATTTATTCTCGAACAAAATTTTCTAAGAAAAAAATATAATATGTTAAGATGTTAGGTTTACGTTTCAGTTGATATGTGATATAGTGTACGTAATCAATAGCTAACATGTTAAGTAGCTGAGATGTTTATTTAAGGGGGAAGAGAGATGAGAAATATCTTATTGGTCAGTCATGGCAGCATGGCCGAAGGAGTCAAAGCCAGTTTAGAGATGATCGTAGGCGTGCAAGAACATGTCCATACGCTTTCTTTAAGACCAGATGGCGATAATTTACAATTTGAAGCTGAATTAACAGAGAAAATGAAAGCCCTTAACGGATCGACCTTGATTATTGCGGATCTATTAGGTGGCACCCCATGTAACACTGCACTGAGACATTATTTAGAGGATGAAGAAGTGACGATCATTGCGGGGATGTCGTTACCTTTAGTTATGGAAGCGACGCTTAATCCACAAGCCACTTCGGAAGCGTTGATCGACCTGGCACGCGGCGGTATCGTTGATGTCAAAAATAAGATGATCGCAACTGAAGCGGAAGAAACAAAAGCGGCAGAGGAAGACTTGGATCAATACAAAGAATTTAAAGGCAAAGCGAATATTGTCAATGTGCGGATCGATGAACGCTTGATCCATGGACAAGTGGCAGGGATTTGGTCTACGAGTTTGAATACACAACGGATCATCGTGATCAATGATGAGGCAGCAATGGATTCGTTGCAAAAATCTTCATTAAGAATGGCAGCGCCTACATCTATGCGCCTATCCGTGTTAACGATCGCTGCAGCAGCAAAAAACATTCAATCTGGCAAATATGGAAAACAACGTATATTTCTACTTTTTAAAAACCCAACCGATGTCTTGCGGTATTTAGAAGCGGGGGGCGAGCTAGCAGCAATCAACGTAGGAAACATGAGTCATAAAGAAGGTGCAAGAGAAATCACGAAAAGCATCAAAGTTATGAAAGAAGAAGAGGCAGTGTTTGAAGCAATCGCCGCCAAAGATGTAAAAGTGACTGCTCAATTAGTGCCAAATGATCCAGTCGTCGATTTTATGGAAAAACTAAGAAAGTGATTTAGGAGGAAATAATCATGCAACATTTAGCCATGTATCAAATTATTCTTATTACAGTTTATGCTTTTATTGCAATCAATGATTCACTTATTTCAAATACGTTGACACAACCAGCAATTGCGGGAATGATCGCCGGTATGATCATGGGAGATTTAGAAACTGGATTGATGGTAGGGGGAACCCTTCAATTGATCCGGTTAGGGATCGCGGCTTTTGGTGGCGCTTCTGTACCTGACTTCTTTACAGGTGCTGTCTTAGGAACGGTTTTTGCTGTGATTTCTGGCAAAGGTGCCGAATACGGTATCGGTCTGGCAGTACCAGTATCGCTACTAATGCTACAACTGGATGTCGTTGCACGTTTCTGTAATGTCTTTTTACTCCATCGTGTGGATCGTGCGATTGAAGATATGCGGATCAATAGCATTCCACGTTTAGTATTATCTGGCTCATTTCTATGGGGGCTTTCTCGAGCAATCCCGATCTTGTTGATGTTATTAGTCGGTGATGCGGCAGTATCTACGATCACCGAAAATACACCTGAATGGTTGATGAACGGATTACGTACAGCAGGTGGCGTACTACCAGTTGTCGGGGTAGCTATCCTATTGCATTATTTACCAGCGAAACAATATATTCCATACTTGCTTTTAGGTTTCTTCTTATCCGCTTATTTACAAGTACCAATGCTTGGTATTTCGATCATCGGTGTCATTGCTGCAATGTTAGTATTCAAACGTGATAACGAAAAAGAAGCAGTTACTCAAACAGTAGCAACGACTGGAACACTTGAAGGAGGTTTTGATGGCGATGAGTAATCAAAAGTTAACGAAAAAAGAATTGAATGTTATCAGTTGGCGTTATATCCTAGGAAGCCAATTGAACTGGAACTATGAACGTATGATGAGTACAGGGTACCTATACGGGATCTTACCTGTCTTGAAAAAATTCTATGGCGACGACAAATCACAGTTACAAGATATGATGAATACCCACAATCAATTTTTCAATACGAATGCGATTTTCGGGAACTTGATCATGGGGATCGACGTGGCGATCGAAGAAGAGGATGGATACAAAGCAAAAGATACGATCGTGGCGTTGAAAACAGCGTTGATGGGTTCACTCGCAGGGGTAGGCGATTCATTATTCCACGTCATTTGGGGAACGATTTTTGGTTCGATTGCTGGTACGTTGGCGCAAAGCGGATCAGTCGTTGGCTGTGTGATTTGGATCATCGCAAATATTGCTTTACTCTTTGGTCGAGCAGCGTTATTGCCACTTGGGTATAAACAAGGAGTAAAATTAGTTACGACATTAAAAAATAAACTAACTGCATTCACGAATGCCGCAACTGTTTTAGGGATCACTGTTATTGGTGCGTTGATTCCTTCTGTCATCAAAGCAACGGTTCCTTTCGTTTACAAACAAAACGGCGTAGAGTTGGTTGTTCAAGATACACTAGATGCCATCTTACCTTCATTAGTACCAGTTTTATTAGTCTTATTGACTTACTGGATGTTAGGGCAGAAGAAATTGAACTCTACACGTGTGATCTGGATCATTTTGATTCTTTCGATTGCATTAAGCGCAGCTGGAATTTTAGCTTAAACGATCTGTAAAAAATGAATGAAGTACTCGTAAGGTCGTAATCAGATCTGCAAGAAAGAATCGTTCGTAATAAGAATGCTCCTTTCTTGCAGATTTTTTTGCTTCAAAAGTATACTTAATAACCAAAAAGGAGAGAAAAATGAAGAGTTGGTCAGCTAAATTAGCAGTTACATTAGGGTGTAGTTTATTAATTGGTATCGGGTTGGGGAACAATCAACAAGTAAGTGCAGAAGGAATACAAACTAAAGTACAAAAAAATGTGAAATCAGCAAGCTATGAATCAAATTTTTCACAGCAATTAGGCAATTGGCAAGATATCGTTGGCAAAGCAGAGAAACATGCCAATGGGAATGGATTGCAGATCGCAAATCAGAAAATCAATCAACAATTTGAGTCCGTCTCGCTGTTATTAGATGCTGGTGTTCGCAATTCAGGCGATTTAGAATACACATTTTTATATGAAGGACAAACCAATTTTGGCCTAGTCTTTCGTGGCGATCACCAAGCAACATCGAACTGGCAATCTTTCGCCTATATGCGTGAGGGTGAATGGCAGTTGGGACAGCCTGGTGGGAAATGGGTGACATCGATCAAAGGTCCGACACTGATTTCTGGACAGACCTATAAGTTGCTGCTTAGATATGAAGGAACCTCGATCCGAGCATATTTGAATGATCGTTTACTCTATGAAACCCAAGAAGTCGTTTATCCTGATGGGACAACGATCAATGGGGATTGGTCAGGGTATTCAGGGATTCGTTTATTCGGAAATGAAAGCAAATTAACGATCTATTCTATGCGTAGCGGAGAAGTCAACAGCCTACAAGTGGAAGAGCCAACAGAAGAATTCCAAACAATGAAAGCAAACTGGAAAGAGCAACTCGTGTCAACAACGACTGATCTATCGAATCCAGCGATTGCTAATTACGTCAATGCGCTATCCAGTGAGGCGGAAAAACTATACAATACAATGAATCAAGATTCTGACCGTGCTTATTTATGGCCGTTAGAATCTGGGAATACCGCTTCGGCAGATTTAACGACACAATTTACAAAACTTCAAAAATTAGCATTAGCGTACGGAACGAAAGGCACAAGTTTTTATCAAGATAAAACCATCAGTGAAGCGATCCAAGCAGGGATCGATTTTATGATTTCGAAAAAAGGCTATGACGGCACAAAATATCATGGGAATTGGTGGGACTGGCAGATCGGTGTCGCTCAAAAATTTGTATCGATTTTGATGGTTCTGGATGAAGAAGTACCAGCAGAGAAGCTTCAACAGTATACAAGTATATTGAGTAAGTATGTACCAGATCCATTTAAACAACTCTACACGAAGCCTCAAGAAAACTTTGTAGCACTGGATTTTATTCCTAACTTTTCAACTACAGGTGCGAATCGAACGGATTTGGCACAGACAGTTTTGGGACTCGGTCTTTTACAAAATGATCCGGCGAAAGTCACACAAGCAGTTGCAAGTATTACTGATGTCTTCAAACTAGTAACACATGGCGATGGATTTTATCAAGATGGTTCATTTATTCAGCATGAAACGATCCCTTATACAGGTTCTTATGGGAATGTATTAGTCAAAGGCGTAGGACAGATTTTATCGATCGTCAAAGAATCACGCTACACTTTAGCAGCAGATCAGGTGAAATCTTTTGTTGATAACGTACAAGCTGCATTTATCCCTTTAGTGTATCAAGGTGAAATGTTGCCTTTAGTAAATGGTCGCTCGATTTCCCGTGCGGCATCTGCGACAAAAAATGGGTACGGTTCTACTACGATGTACAATTTGTTGATCGTGGCGAGATTTGCGCCTGAAACCCAGCAAAAAGCATTAAGAGAAGCAGTGAAATATTGGATGTTAGGTAATCCAGATTATTATTTAACGAACACAAGAGATTACAATGATTTGATGATGACGACGGAACTATTGGATAATGCAACGATCATGGGTGATCAATTGCCATTTATCGGAACGAAGATGTATCATGCCATGGATCGCTTTGTGCAACGTACAAAGAATTATCATCTAGGATTAAGTATGTATTCGAAGAGAATCTCTTCATTTGAAGCAGGGAATCTGGAGAATCAACGTGGTTGGCATACTTCAGATGGGATGGTTTATCTTTATAATGATGACCAAGTCCAATTCGGTCCAAGTTATTGGCCGACAGTCGATCCTTATCGTTTACCTGGTACGACAGTTGATACAGTTCCTTTAGCAGATGAAGTGTCAGCATTTACGACAGTGACCTCAAATGAAACCTGGGTAGGCGGTGCAGCGGCTGAAAATCAAGGCGTGGTCGGTATGGCGCTTAATAAAGCAGGAACAAAGAATAACGGCACGCTCTTACCGATGAATGTCCAAGGGAAGAAGTCATGGTTTACATTGGATGGGCAAATCATTGCCTTAGGAGCTGGTATCACGGGAGACACAACTGCTTCAATCGAAACAATCGTCGATAATCGTTTACTAAATGACTCATACTCCTATCAAGTACTTTCGGATAAAGGAATGATCGAGCAGTCACAACAAACGAAGGAGGCATCTTGGCTGCTGCTAGAATCAGACCAGCAACACGCATCGATCGGCTATTATTTCCCACAAAAAGAAACAGTGGATGTGATCAGCGAAACACGTACCGGAACGTATCGAGAAATCAATGAAGCATTTCCTAGTGACACGCAATATACTGGTGAATATCGTACGTTTTCGATCAACCATGGACAGCAACCAAAAGAGGCAGATTATGCTTACGTGATGTTGCCAGGAACAACTCAAGCGGACTTAGAAGCTTACGTAGCAAAACAACCGATTGCTATTTTACAAAACACCAAAGAGATCCAAGCGGTAGAAGTTCAAACAGCTGGTTATTTAGGCATCAATTTTTGGCAAGAGCAGGGAGGAGAAATTGCCGGGATCAAAACGAATAAACCAATTTCTTTGTTGAAACAAACGAAGGCAGAACAAACGGTTTATACGATTGCTAATCCAACGCAACAAACGGAAGCAGTTACCCTTAGCTTACCAAATGACTTTACTGACGTCGTTTCGATGAGTGACGGAGTTGTCTATGATCGTCAAACCAACACATTCACCATCGACTTCGGTCAATTTGAAAGTAAAGAGATGATTGTTAAATAAATCAATCTTTCTAGGTCACAGTGACACGTAGATCAATAAAAAAAGAAGCTCCCCAATTTTTTTTCTGATTGGAGGAGTTTCTTTTTTTTCATAAAGAAGTTTTTATCTTATGCCCACTTGAGGTCACCGATAAAGTTGATATTCAGCCATAAAGAATACTCAGAAAAGCCTTCTGTTACTTTTCGGTTGAGTCCATCACTAAGTCACTTGTGCCTGACAGTTCAATTCTCTTTCTCAGCATTGTTTTAACAAGGTTTGAGCTATTACACTCGATGAGTGAAATAGTCATTTTTTTTGGCCCAGTTTGGTAACAAATTTTTTTGCTCTGAAATTAGTTTCATAGTTTCTCTTTTTTTCTAAAATGATATGCTCCCAAGTTTTCTTTGTAACATTAGAAGTATGTTTATGGACGAGAATAGATTTCGAATATAAACCATCAACTTCATAAGCGATTAAGTCAGAAATGAAAATATATCGTAATTTATGTGAAACTATTTTTGGCAACTGTATTTTTGATATTTTCGTGCATATTCCTTATTTGATAGAATTTACTGTAGATGATATAACGTAAAATATTGATATTAGTGAAAATAATATTTCCAAAGTTATATAAAAATACTTTTCTATAACTTTCAAATTGTAATATCTAAGAATATGTAGAAAGCAGACACCGAATAATAGATTAATATAAAGTAATCCGCCACTATCTTTTATATTAGTAACTAAATTTCCGACAATATTTATAATAATTGATAGTTTTAATAGTGCTAAAAACATTTCATTTTTAGTCCAATTTTTATCGTGTGCCAAATGTCCACCTACTTACTTTATAATAAATTCATATATAGCATCTATAGTCTTTACACCTACTATTTTATCTATGGTCTTTCCTTTTGAAAGTTTAATGACTGTTGGGACTGTATCCACGTCTAACTTAGATGAAAAATTACTTAGTTTATCTGAGTTGTCTTTTCGCGCTTCATCAGTATTGTAATAATAAATAGAGGTTTTATTTTTTGCTAGTGTTTCTCTTAATAAAGGTTCAAATTCCTGACACTGAGGACAAGTAGGTCTACCAAAATAGATAATCGCATCCTCCTTCTCGTCTACCATTACCTGCAATTGAGAATTACTAATTAGAGTTAGTTCATTTTTGGGTTCTAATAGCTTTGAATAAAAGAAGAACCCAATGATTATTAAAAGGATGCTCATGATTGAGTAGATAGTAAATTTCTTGTTTACAATACCTTTCATTTTATAAGCCCTCGATTAAAAATAAATTTTTTTATAATTTAAAACAGCCGATAACGCCTGTAATTGATGCGCCACCTAAAGCAACAAAACCTGTTACACAAGCAACGCATACTGGAACTACTGATAAACAAGCAGCTGCACAGACGGGAGCAAGAATATTTGCGATTGTGCGACTAATATTTAAAACGATTACTAGACAAGCAACTTTCTCTGCTAAACCTCTTGTTTGCTGTAATTGACTTGCTTCTTTTTGTACATCTTGAAGTTGTTGCTGTAACTCTTCATTGGGAACAAACTTTTCTTCAAGAATTTGATGATTCGTTTGAGTTCCATTAGAATACGAATTGATTTCAAAGGTATCTTTTACTGATTTAGAAATAAGAGTTTCTTGATAACCTTTTAAATGTTTATTCATATCGTACACCGCAGTGACATTACTAAAGAAATTGAGATTACTGTCAACTACTGGAACAGTGATCGTATAGTAATCTTCTGTTCCAGTTTCACCAGAAACTTGAAAAACAGATACATTAGTAAAATCCATCGCAAATTCGTCTGTGTGTAATGAAAATGTATTTCTTAAATCATCTTTAAACGCATTAGTGATATTAGATTTTTCCTTATCACTTACACCTTTTGCTGTTTCGGACAAAGTTACCATGCTTTCAACAATTTTAGTTGCCTCATTTGAACTCATCCCAGGAACATTAACTGGATTTTTGGAAAAGTAATCGTCAATTGTAGCCTGGGTACTATTGGTACTCTGAAATGTCGAAGTAGTAATTTCTGAAGCATTAGCAATTTCTACTACAACTGGCAAAAAAAATGATCCTAAAGTTATAATCGATACCATACCTGTTAATAATTTTGTTTTAATTTTTTTCTTTACCATGTGGGTTATCCACCTTTCTATGATTTTTTTCTTCCTTTCAAAATCGTTTAGGTCACATAATTTAAAATTTTTACTTTTACTATCTCAACGTAATCAACCTATACAAATCACTCCCAACACTTCTCCTGAAATTTTAAGCTTATTTAACTTCCAACCATCCAAAGTATGAGACCCAAGATTAAATTTATACTATATCTCATATCATTCTCCTTTCCCTTTTCTCTACAAATATATAATATATAAAAAAAATGATATAATTTATCATGTGGCTCAAAGTCACATAGTTAGAAAATTCAGAGAAAGTGAGAAGAAAATTATGATTTGGAATTATGGAAATGTATATAGAATGATCAGAAAATCTAAAGGTATTTCTCAAAATAATATATGCAATGGAAATCTAGAACGTTCAACCCTTTCTAAGTTTGAGAGCAAGAATAGAGTACCGTCATTCGATACAATGCAGTATCTATTAGAACAAGTCAATGTATCGTTTGATGAATTTGAATATATTTGTAATGAATATAATAATAGTGAAAGACAAGCTATATTAGTTGATTTTTATTCTTTAGTATCCAATGCACAGCGAAGTAAGATAGATACGCTAATTAAGCGATGTGAACTATATTTAAAAAATAATAATGATTATAAAATTAATGAGATAAACCATATTTTACATATTTTTATAGAACTAAATGAAATAAATAAGTTAAACGTTTCAGATATAAGTGTCAAATTGGCGACTATTGTGTGGGATAGGATTTCTTTGATTGACACTTGGACATACGATGATATGAGAACCATCAATTTTATTTTTTACTTTTTACCTTTAGAAACAATCAAAGCTATTGTTCCAAAAATGCTACGAAGTTTGGAGAAGTATAATACATTAAAGGAAATATCAATTCTACGTTTGTCAATATTAACTAATTTTTCAACAATATTTTTAGAGAACGCGATGTATACTGAATGCAAAAATATACTAGATTATGCACATAGTTTTGCTGAAAATGCGAAAAGATATGATTACCTTGGAATCATTATGGTTAGAAAATCTATCTGTGAACAAAAATCGGCAGAGGTGACTAAGTGGCTAGAATTTTTATCTATGGCGAGTGAAGAAGATATTGTTACCGAATTGAAAAAAGAGATTGACCGACATTTAGTAGGGTATTCTTCTAAATACGATTTTAAAACAATGTGAATCATAAATTAATTTATGTGTATTGGGCGAGAAGAATGTAGGATTTTAAAGCAATAATACAAGAAATAGAGTAACAAGTCTCATACATACGTTTGCATGCGGATACGAGCTAATTCACTAGGGCATAGCCTATGGTAGTCAAAAAAATATTCTTTTAGGTTAGGGATGTCGAAAAAATAGAGATAATGAAATGTAAGATCAATAAAAAACAGAAACTCCCCAATCTTTTTCTGATTGGAGGAGTTTCTGTTTTTTTGTAAAGAAGTTCTTATTTTAAGCCCACTTGAGGTCACCGATAAAGTTGATATTCAGCCATAAAGAATACTCAGAAAACCCTTCTGTTACTTTCTGATTGAGTTCTTCTCGTAGACGATCTTGCGCACGGATACTGTCCATCGCACTATCGGGTAAAATCACGATATCCAATTCAAGAATGACTTGATCGCCTACTTTTGCGATTCGTAAAACTGACGTTTCAATCTGAATGTCTTTCAATATCTTATCAACTAATACTAGTATTTTTTCGCGTAACTCATACTTCGGCGGTGCATAAGTAAGCTCTAATGTTGCATTTTTGATTTCAGTGACTGAAAGATAAATATAAAAAATGGTAATGCCAATGGAGATCACAGGGTCGATCAGTTGTGCGATTGCAATATAAGATGTTTTTGCGAGTAGTCCGGAGACAATGATGGAAACCACTACCCCTAAACTAAACAGAAACCCGAAGCGCCATTGTTCCAATTCCACTTTATAAAAGGAATGGTTGATTGGATTTTTTTTCAAATAAACATAAAAAGCAAAACTAAAGAACATCCCAAATAAGGAAAAGGGCAAGCCGATCGATAGATCAACGTAAGTGTCTGCATAAATCAAACTGAAAAAAGACTCAATCAGACCATAGGAAGAAATCAATAAGATGACACTGTATTGGATAAAAACAACTAAAGGCATCAGAGATTCCTTACCAAAAGGAAAGCGTTCAAAATCTTGTGTCTGGATAAACTTAGCAATATATAAAGCAATCAGGGACATCAATGCACCGACCATCGTGTAGACCCCATCAAGCAAGAGGACGTTGTAATTGACCATCAAACCGGTGAGTAGCGCCAAGAGACCATAAATCGTCCCAGCGATGGTGGAGGCGGTCAATAGTTTTTTGATTTTTTGCGTATTTTTCATATAGATAAAATCCTTTCTGGAATAACTGCTTTTTTGAGAATAATACTCATTATAATAAAAAATTCGAATAAATACTTGCGGTTAGAGTCGTTCTAAGCCTTACACTTAACTCATCTTACCAAAGGAGGACCGTTGTACAAGTTAAAAAATTAAATTAGAGGTGGAATAAATTGAAAAAGAACGTATTGATTCTTGGTGCATCGGCACCAATTGCTAAATATAGCTATGAGTTTTTAAAAAATGATCCGAATGTGAACTTGACTTTATTCTTGAGAAATCCGGATAAAGTATTTGATAAAGAGAGAAGCATCATTGGTGATGCGATGAATCTAGAAGATTTAGTCCATGCAATGAAAGGCATTGATATCGTCTATTCTTGTTTGGGCCCATATAATATGGTGCCTTTAGCTAAAAATGTGATCGAAGCGATGAATCAGAATAAGATCAAACGTGTGTATTGGATGGCAACACTTGGGATTTACGGTGAAGTTGACTTCAATGATGAAGAAGCTATTTCAGAGTTAGGTGATTATCGCGATCCCGACACTTACCTAGGTGATCAACGTATTGCAGCAGATCTGCTTGAGAACAGCAATCTAGATTTTACCATTATCCGCCCCAATTGGCTAACCGATAAAGAGATCATTGAAGATATTCGCATCGAGAATCGCAATGGCATGAGCTTTATTGGTGAAATTAGTCGCAAAACTGTAGGAAAATACCTGGCAACTTTGATCAATGAACCAACTACTCATATGTATGACTCCATTGCATTGACAGCAAAAGGAGAAAAAACAGAGTAAAAAAATCAATTGAGATTGACAAAAATGTTTAACTTTGAATAATAAGGCAGGATCCCCAGAAATCGTTCTTCAAATTTTTGGGGATCTTGCTTTATTCTCTCACACATCGATAAAGAAAAGAGGTGATGACATTAGTTAGCTCATACCTCCAAAAATAAGCGCGAAAGCCCAAAAATTTGAATGATTTTTGGTTTTCACGCTTATTTATCCGAGCTGGATAATTCTTACAGAACTTCAGGGTAGCTAGTTCTTTGCTATAGACATTCCAGTCTAAACGGACAGTGTGTTGGCACAGTCTAATTGATTGAACATTTTATAAAGGTTGTCAAAACTTGTTTCGACCATATTAGATACTGCTTCATCAGTATTAGAACCGATATGTGGTGTAACGATCACTCGCGGATACATATCGATCAGCGCCTTAGCTGTTGCATCAATCAATAATGGATCTTCATCAAAATTTTTGTTGAAAATCAGCGCTTCATTAGGCAAGACATCTGTGCCAAATCCAGATAATTTTTTGCTCGTCAACGCATCAAGAATTGCTTGATTATCCTGTAATTCCCCTCTAGCAGTATTGATCAAAATCGCATCATCCTTCATTTTGTCGATGAACTGCTTATTAATGAAGCGTTCATTTTTACCGGGGATGTAAGGGATATGGATACTGACGATATCACTTTCTGCCAGTAATTCATCAAGCGACTTAAATTCGATGAATGCTTTTGCTTCTTCACTTGGATACAGGTCGTTGCCGATCACCGTTGCGCCTAAACCTTTAAAAAGTTTTGCTTCTGTTAAACCGATGTTGCCAACACCAATGATCCCAACTGTACAATTTCGGACTTCTTTACTGAACATAAAGCGATCGATCGTAAAATTATAAGAAGCTGTTTTATTGGTAGTGTGGGTCGTTCTGCGTAAAAGCATCATCGCTAAAGTAACAGATAATTCAGCAATTGCGTTTGGTGAATAGAATGGCACATATGCTACTTGCATACCGTGTTCTTTCGCTGCTATTACATCCACGTGATTTGTCCCAACTGTACGTGTGAGTAAGAACTTGATGCCAAATTGGGCAAAGCGTTCGATATTTATGCGATTTGCTAAACAGTTTCCTCGAACGATGACGGCATCCATGCCTTTTGCTTCGGTGTAGTTTGTCTCATTTAATAAATCTTCTACTAGTTTCAAGTTGAATCCGTGAACGTTCAACTGCTGAAAGAGAGATCTTTCAGCAGGGCGAACACCATAACATACAACGTTTAAATTTTTCATAGTAAAATTTCCTTTCGTTCAATTAATTATATAATGTGCTTTAATTTCCAATCAAGTTTAAGACAATGATCCAGATGGGGATCAAGACGATTGAGAAGAGTGTCGAAAGCAACGAGGCATTTGAAGCAAGAACAGCTTCTTTCTCAAAGTTGATCGCATAAGCGACTGCAACTGTTGCGGCAGGTGTAGCCATCATAATGATCATCGTACTCAAACCAACCGAATTTACCGGTAAAATATTCATTGCGTTGAGCAATAAGAGTGAAAGTAAAATCACAAGTGGGAAAACAACGACTTTGATGAATGAATAGTACCAAGAGGTTTGACTGCTGAGGGTTTTTCCGAATGGCAGATCGCCTAATGTGATCCCGATTGCCAACCAAGCAAGTGGAGAAGCTAGACTAGAAAGGAACGTCAAAGGTTTAAATAACCACGGTAACGTCTGATCTATTCTTAAAAAGGCAACAGATTCAGAGCTAGACTGAGCAATCTGTGGTAAGCTATCTTGGAAGAGCCAAATAAATAACCCGATAAAAGTAGCCAACACGATGGGATTCAAAATCATTTCTCGAATATTCTTGCGTGCCATCTTCAATCCGCTCATTTTTAGATAAGCATAAGAGTATAAGAAGATGCGGTAGCCGATATTAAATATCGATGCATATAAAATTCCTTCTGCACCAAAGACAGCGCCAACGACAGGAATCCCGAAAAACGTTGTCGATCCGAAAATAGAGAGTACGCGCAACGTATCTTCTTTATTTGGTGCATATCTGAAAAAGAAGAATTTACTTAGAAAAATCAAGAAAACGTGGACTAATATCCCAAGTATCAAAATGTTGATTCCTTGATTCAATACTTCATCATTTAAATCCTGCATAAACGAATTGAAAGCTAGTGCAGGGATAGCGACAGTTAAGACAACTTTCGATAAGGTCTTCCCGACATCTGATGAGAAAACCTCACGCTTTCTTAAAAAATACCCTAGTAATATGATAAACAGTGTGGAAGTGATCGCACTGATGATTTCCATGTTAATGACATTGCTTAATGTTTCTGATAGTGACATTTAATTTTTCCTCCTCGATTTTGTGAATGTTTTAATTAGTTTATTTACAATGGCTGTGCATGTTTACCAATCCCCCTCAACCACATGCTAGAGGGTAGAATGGTTCTAAGGTCAATACGATTTATAAATAAAATTACAAAAGTATTTTTTCTTCTATATAAGTACTTTTTTTTCTTCTTTTGAATGTAAACGTTTTTAAAAAAATATCAAAAAAAGATTGACCTTAGAGTTGTTCTACCCTTTAGTCTTAACTTGTAAACATGAAAGACTAAAAAGGAGAGATTATTATGAACAATCGAAAGAAAAAGTATTTTTGGCATCCTATGACTGATACAAGAGCAAGTGAAGAGGAAACGATCGTTATCGAACGTGGAGACGGAAATTTTATCTATGATGATACGGGAAGAAAATTACTTGATGGCGTTGGTGGATTATGGTGTATGAACGTTGGTCATAATCGCCCTGAAATGAACCGAGCGATTTCTGAGCAAATGGAAAAATTATCTTATTATCAATTGTTTACGAATATTGCCCATCCAAAGGCATATGACTTGGCAGAAAAAATCATCCAAATGACGCAAGAAGAAGAGATGGCGAAAGTATTCTTTACTTCTGGAGGAAGTGATTCAGTAGATACTGCTTTGAAAATCACAAGACAATACTGGCAAGCGGTGGGTAAACCAAATAAGAAAGTCTTTCTTTCCTTGGAAAAAGCCTATCATGGGATGCATTATGGTGGAACATCGGTAGGAGGCAACCCGATCTACCGGGAATTTATCGGTCCTGGTCTACAAGATTGTGTACGTGTTTCTTCCCCGCATTTGAAGAAAAACAAATGGAATTGCCAAGATCCAGAAGAATTGACAAAATTATGTATCGCTGAATTAGTTGATACGATCGAGCAAGTTGGCGCAGATAATATTGCTGCATTTATTGCTGAACCGATCCAAGGTGCTGGAGGCATCATCGTTCCACCAAGTTCTTACTGGCCAGCTTTACGTGAGGTCTGTGACAACCATGATATTTTATTGATTGCAGATGAAGTGGTGACAGGATTTGGCCGTTCGGGTCATCTATTCGGAAGTCGCGGCTGGGGTATCAAGCCAGATGCCATGATTTTAGCAAAAGGCTTGTCTTCCGGTTATGTCCCATTAGGAGCGGCTGTGTTCAACAAGCGAATCGTTGAAGGCATCGAATCAGCAACTAACGGAGCAAATGTTATCATCCATGGTCATACGTATGGTGGACATCCACTAGGCTGCGTGGCTGCATTAGAAGCTTTACGGATCGTTGAAGAAGAAAATTTAGTTATGAATGCGCGTGAAGTTGGTGCTTATTTATTGGAACGTCTAAAAGGACTTGAAGGAACATACGACTGTATCAGTGATGTGCGTGGAAAAGGCTTGATGATCGCCATCGATTTTGAGAATACAGGGAAATATGATGTGGAACAAACATCAAAGAATGTACAAGCCGTTGCTGATTATGCTATTAATGCAGGTGTCTTGCTACGTGATGAATTACAAACGATTATCATTTCACCATCGTTGACATTTTCAAAAGAAAACGCAGATCAACTATTTGATGCGATCCATATGGGATTTGAGGAGTGGCAAAAGCAACAATAATTTAAAGGAGGATCAATATGACAATCATTGGCGTACCAAAAGAAATCAAAAATTCAGAGAAACGTGTAGGTTTAACACCTGCAGGAGTCAAAGAGTTAGTAACAGCAGGTCATATCGTTTATGTGGAAGAACGTGCAGGGGAAGGCTCAGGCTTTACAGATGAACAATACCGCGAAGCTGGCGCTCAAATCAAAGCGAATCCACAAACAGTCTGGTCGGCAGAAATCGTCGTCAAGGTCAAAGAACCATTAACATCAGAATTTCAATACTTTAGAAAAGATTTGATTTTATTTACGTACTTGCATCTAGCCGCAAATCTTGAATTGACTGAAGCATTGATCAAGTCTGGGACAACCGCGATTGCGTATGAAATGGTAACGAAAAACGGAGCATTCCCATTACTCGCACCAATGAGTGAAGTCGCTGGTCGTTTAGGTGGTCTATTAGGTGCTGAGATATTAGCGAAGCAAAGTGGGAAATTGATTTCAGGTGTAACCGGCGTTTCACCGATTCAAGCAGCCATTTTAGGCGGTGGGATCGCTGGTGTGAGTGCGGCGCATTACTTGCACGGATTAGGGGCAGATGTGACGATCTTAGATATCAATGTCGATCGCTTACGTGAACTATCTGAAATGTTCAACGGACAAGTTAAAACCCTCTATTCAAGCCCAGCGAATATTGAAAAAATGGCGTTAACGAGCGATATCGTGATTGGTTCAGTTTTATTGCCAGGTAAAAAAGCACCACATCTTATCACAGAACAATTAGTGAAGCAGATGAAAGAAGGAACAGTCTTGGTTGATATTGCAATTGACCAGGGCGGCTGTTTTGAAACAAGCTATCCAACCACTCATGAAGAACCAACTTTCGTCAAACATGGCGTGATCCATTACTCTGTAGCAAATATGCCAGGATTAGTGCCACAAACATCTACGCTTGCTTTGACGAATGTCACGATGAGATATATCAAAGGATTAGCCTCTCAATCACTGACTGACGTGATCCAAACCTATCCAGAACTGATACCGGGTATCAGCACACTTGACGGGAAATTGACCTGCCTTGAAGTAGGCGAAGTGTTTGAGCGAACAGTTGCTGATGTTCGTGAATTAATTTAAAGATTTTAAAGAAATGTGAGGGAAATGAAATGCACAAAAAGATTCGTATGGTACAAGTCGGCTGTGGAAAAATGTCGAAAGAAATTATCAAATATGCCATGGCAAAAGGAATTGAAATCGTTGGAGCGGTTGACAATCGCCCCGAAGCAATCGGTCAGGATCTAGGGCTATATTTAGGATATGACCAAGCTTTAGGAGTGAAAATCTCTAACGATCCCCACGAAGTATTTCAAAATTGTGATGCAGATGTCGCTTTAGTAACGATTGCTAGTTATATCAAAGACTTCATGCCAAGTTTAGAGATTCCTTTAACCTATGGCGTCAATGTTTTAACGATTAGCGAAGAAGCCTTGTATCCTTGGACGACTTCTGTTGCAGAAACTAACCATCTAGATAAAATCGCAAAAGCCAACAACGTCACAATTTCAGGTACAGGAATGCAAGATATTTACTGGGTATTGTTCCCAGCGTTGATGGCTGCTGGAATGAATGATGTACAAAAAATCAGTGGTGAAGTTAGTTATGATGTCGAACACTATGGTAAAGCGTTAGCTGAAGCCCATGGGGTAGGCTATGATCAAGAGAAATTTGCAAAAGAAATTGCGAACGCAACAGATTTACCTTCTTATTCTTGGATGACGGCAGAAGCAATCTGTTCGAAAATGAATTGGTCGATCAAACGCATTTCTCAAAAGAATGTCCCAATTGTTTTAGATAAAGATATTCCATCGAAAACAATGGAACGTACGATTAAAGCAGGGGAAGCAATCGGGATGTCTGCTGTTGCGACTGTTGAAACGCTCCAAGGACCAATCGTTGAAGTCGGTTGTACTGGAAAAGTGTATCAAGCAGGCGAAGGCGATCTATGTACTTGGTCGATCGAAGGAACACCAAGCATGCAATTTGAAGTAACAAAACCAGATACACCAAAACATACGTGTGCAACGTTGATCAACCGCATACCAACGGTGATCAACTCTGCCGCAGGTTATGTCACGATCGATCAATTGGCACCTGTTCAATATATGACTTACCCAGCACATCTTTATTTGGATAATAAATAAGAAGAACTACGTTTGTCAGTTAAAGAAAAAGAAACAAAAAAGAGCGAGGATTTTATATCCAAGCTCTTTTTTGTTTAGTCTAAACCAATCAAGTAATCTTCATCTTTCATCGCTTCGACATTACCTAATAGGTAGCCATTTCCGACTTGTGAGAAGAAATCATGGTTACTTGTTCCAGTAGAGATCCCGTTCATAACGATTGGGTTGACATCGTTTGCTGTATCAGGGAATAGTGGGTCCATTCCTAGATTCATCAATGCTTTGTTCGCATTATAACGTAAGAAAGTTTTCACTTCTTCTGTCCAACCGATTGGGTCATACAGTTCTTCCGTATAGCGCTCTTCATTTTCGTATAATTCATATAAAAGATTGTACATCCAATCTTTTAATGTTT
This sequence comes from Enterococcus sp. DIV1094, assembly GCF_017316305.2. Lineage (NCBI taxonomy): Bacteria > Bacillati > Bacillota > Bacilli > Lactobacillales > Enterococcaceae > Enterococcus > Candidatus Enterococcus mangumiae. The sequence goes on along the minus strand of NZ_CP147250.1, from coordinate 656,589 downwards.
CTTGTTCTTCCTCAGGTAATTCGTTATATCCTAATTGGAATTTGTACCCGATATAGGTGCCATGGACAGATTCATCACGAATGATCAGCTTGATGATCTCTGCTACGTTGGCTAATTTATTATTCCCTAAATAATAAAGTGGGGTATAGAATCCTGAGTAAAATAAGAAAGTTTCTAAAAAGACACTCGCGATTTTTTTCTCCAAAGGCGTACCATTTTTATAGATCTCATTGATGCGCTCTGCTTTTTTCTGTAGATAAGGATTCGTATTTGTCCATTCAAAGATTTCTTCGATTTCCTTTTTTGTATTCAATGTACTAAAGATCGAAGAGTAACTTTTCGCATGGACAGACTCCATAAATTGGATATTGTTCAATACTGCTTCTTCATGAGGCGTGCGGACATCTTTGCGCAATTGATCCATACCGCTTTCTGATTGGACTGTATCAAGTAAAGTCAGCCCACCAAATACGTGACCGACTGTATCTTTTTCTAATTGAGAAAGCGTACGCCAGTCGTCTAAGTCATTTGACAAAGGGATACGTGTATCTAACCAAAATTGCTCGGTTAATTTCTCCCAAGTCGATTTATCGATGATATCTTCAATTTCATTCCAGTTTATCGCTGCATAATAAGTTTCTGACATGAGAATGCTCCTTTATTAAAATCCAGTAACGGTTCCGAACACTAAGTGAAATTAGATCACACAGCTTTCACATTGATTGCTGCCGATTTCTTCTGCGTCATCTGTAAATGTACGTACATAATAAATCGATTTGATTCCTTTGTGGAAAGCATAGTGTCTTAAAATATTCAGGTCACGTGTGGATTGTTTTGTCGTGTCTTTCCATTCATATAAACCTTCTGGGATTTCTGAACGCATAAACAACGTCATACTCATACCTTGATCCACATGTTTTTGTGCTGTTGCATAGATATCGATCACTTTACGCATATCCATATCATATGCAGAAGTATAATATGGGATCGTTTCATTTGATAGATATGGTGCTGGGTAATAGATCTTACCAATTTTCTTTTCTTGACGTTCTTCGATCATACGAGTGATTGGGTGGATACTTGCGCTCGTATCATTGATATAAGAAATAGAACCATTAGGCGCTACCGCTAAACGATTTTGGTGATACAAGCCATCTTTCATGATTGCTTGCTTCAAGTTTTCCCAGTCTTGCGCAGTAGGAATAAAGATCCCTTCAAACAAAGCAGCGACTCTTTCCGATTTTGGTTGGAATTCGCCAGTCACATATTTATCAAAATACGTACCATCTGCGTAAGCTGATTTTTCAAAGTTATGGAAGACTTGTTTTCTTTCACGTGCGATATTGTTACTTTCAACAAGTGTCCAGTAATTCAACAACATGAAATAGACATTCGTGAAATCAAGCGAATCTTCAGAACCATACTCCATTTGTTCTTTAGCAAAGTAAGTGTGAAGTCCCATTGCACCAAGTCCGATCGTATGATTCAACTTGTTCCCGTTTTGGATTGGAGGAACGACATCGATATCTGAAGCATCAGTGATATAAGTCAAAGCACGAGTCATCGTGCGGACAGAACGACCAAAGTCAGGACTTTCCATCAAGTTGACGATGTTTGTCGAACCTAAGTTACATGAGATATCTGTTCCCAACTCTTCGTATTCTTGTTTGCCATTGATGACAGAAGGTGTCTGTACTTGTAAAATCTCAGAACATAAGTTACTCATGATGATTTTACCATCTACAGGATTTTCACGATTTGCTGTATCGATATTGATGATATATGGATAACCAGATTCTTGTTGTAATTTAGAGATCTCGTTTTCTAGATCACGCGCTTTGATTTTTTGTTTGCGGATATTTGGGTTTGCCACTAAGTTGTCATATTCCGCAGTGATATCCACGTAAGAAAACGGTACGCCGTATTCTTTTTCGACACTGTATGGGCTGAATAGATACATTTCTTGGTTTTTACGCGTCAATTCATAAAATTTATCTGGGACGATCACGCCAAGAGATAAAGTTTTTACACGGATTTTTTCGTCCGCATTTTCTTTTTTAGCTGAAAGGAACATCATGATATCAGGATGGAAGACATTTAAGTAAACGACACCTGCACCTTGACGTTGACCTAGTTGGTTCGAGTAACTAAAGCTGTCTTCAAACAACTTCATTACTGGAACAACACCGCTGGCTGCACCTTCGTAGCCTTTGATCGGAGCGCCGGCTTCACGCAAGTTCGAAAGAGTGATCCCCACACCGCCACCGATTCGTGAAAGTTGTAAGGCTGAGTTGATCGAGCGACCAATCGAATTCATGTCATCCGTTACTTGAGTCAAGAAACAAGAAACCAATTCACCACGACGTTTACGTCCAGCATTCAAGAATGAAGGAGTTGCCGGTTGGTAACGTTGATGGATCATTTCGTCAGCTAAAGCCAAAGCTAGTTCTTCATCACCATTCGCAAAGTACAATGCGTTGAACGCTACACGATCTTCATAAGATTCTAAGTAAGCAGAACCATCATTTGTTTTTAAGGCATATTGGGAATAAAACTTATATGCCGCCATGAATGATTTGAATGTAAAGTTTTGTTCGAATAGGAATTGATAAAGTTTTTCAATAAATTCACTACTATATAATTGAACAAATTCAGCTTCTAAATACTGATTGTCGATCAAATACTTGATTTTGTCGATCACTGTCGGAAAAGTCATGGTATTTGGTTTGACATTTTCTTCAAAAAAAGCAGCTAAAGCTTCTTTATCTTTATTTAAAGGGATTTGCCCGTTGACTGGTCGATTGATTTCATTGTTCAGCTTAAAGTAGCTGACATCTTTTAAATTTTTAAGACTCATACATACGCCCAACCTTCTTTATGATTTTGATGATACGTGTTTGACCACAACATATAGTGATATTCACTGCTGTAAAAAAGGATTTGGGGAGGTTACGGTCAAACACCGTAAGTCCATCAAATCCAAGGTAGTGGAAGGATCAAGTTGATCCTCGATCTATTTGACAACTGTTTGAATTATTCTTAGCTAGCTAAGTGACGTAGTTGGTCTGGTCTGAAGCCGATGACAGTTGCTGCGTCAGAAGTGATGACCGGAACACTTTGGAATCCTTGGTCTTTTAACCATGAGATTGCTTCAGGTTGCTCGTCGATATTTACTTCTTCAAAGTCGATTTTATTTTCAGCTAAAAAGCGTTTCACCATTTTACATTGCATACAATTATTTTTAGAAAAGATTTTTACGTTCATTATTGTTTGCCTCCTTGTCCATGTGTTTTCTCTATAATCAATAGTATAAATCTATTAGTAAAAAAGTCAATCAACAAACACTACATCTTGTGTTGTGGATATTGTGGAATACTATGTTTTGTGGTTTTTGAAAAACAATGAAAACAAGTATCTCGTGCAAATCAGCTTGTATTAATACAGAAAAGCTTGTGGAAAACTCCGTTAAAAAATATTTTTTTAACCATATCTTATTAATAAATGAATGTTCGATCGAAAAATCACAAATGAAAAAAATATGCAAGATGACAGTAAAAACAAGCAGAATAAATAGTGTCAAAACTTAAAAAAGCAAAAAGTTTATACATTTTTTTATAGAAATTATTTCACAAAAGGCAAAATAGTAGAAGAGTGTTTGAAAGGATCAACTTGGAATTTAGAATAAAAAAATAGTAGAAATCGTAAAAGCACATACTATATATAGTAGTCAAAGCATCATTTGAATGAACCGTAACGGGCGATATTTTTTTAATAACGATGTTATGATTAAAAATTATTAAATTGTCATGTTATTTGTTTTTTTATCACTAGGTTTTTGGTTAAATAGAGCCAACAGGACGTCTTGTTGATGCTTTGAAAATTCAATAAAAGGAAGCGATTCAAGATGGGTACAATGATCAAATGGATAGGTGTTATTTGTTTTACTTTATTGGTTTTTACCGGAGGAACAGCACATGCCACTTCACTTGCGATCAAGCCAACGATCACTGAAAAAAATCAACATGTACTAGGTAGTAGTCAACTTCCAGAACTAAGCACGCGGACTGTGACGGATGACTCCGGCATATCAGCAGCAGAACCGGGAAGACCAGCCAAAGATTTTATTGATATTTCTTCTAACAATGGTCCGATTACTGTCGAAGAGTTCCAAACGATGAAAAACTACGGCATCAAAGGTGTAGTCGTGAAATTGACTGAAGCAGACTCGTACAAAAATCCGCTGGCTCCTGAACAGATAGCTGCGGCAGTTGCAGCAGGGTTAAAAGTGAGTGTCTATCATTATGCTTGGTTCAATGAAGAAGCAGATACCAAAGCCGAAGCACAATTTTTATTGGATTATATGAAAGAACTGCATCTGCCAGCCTCAACTGTTGTTGTCAACGATAGTGAAAATCCAAAAATGAATGTGGAGAAAGCAACAGACAATGCGCTGATCTTCCAAAAAATGATCCAACAAGGCGGTTATCAACAAGTTGTCCACTATTCCAGTGCTTCTTGGTTTACCGAAAATAAACTAGATATGACACGTCTCGGAAAAGAGAACTGTTGGGTTGCGCAATGGCCATATGATCCTTCTGATAAAAATCCATTGCATACGGATACAGCAGCTTGGCAGTGGGCAAGTGATCTTTATTTCCCAGAATTTCCTACCAGATATTTTGATATAAGTAGTGATTATTTAAAAAAATTTACAAGTTAAGCTTAGTTTTTAGCATAAGGAACAAAGCGGCAGCTACGAAGATCTGTGGATTTTCGTAGCTGCTGCTTTATTTTTGTCGTGAGTGATATGCATGAGCTCATTCGGTGAATCAACTATAAATACAGGATTTTTTACGATAGAAGAAAAAAATAAAACCAGTTTACTTTTGCTTCTTTACAGATACCATAGTAAGATGTTAGCTGACAAGTAGGTGAAAGAGGGGGATAAAATGAGCGAAAAAACCAAGGTGGTGCGCCCACGTTATCAACAGATCGCCGTTGATTTAGCTGAACGAATCGTCGAAAATCGCTATCAGATCGGTGAGAAGATCCATGCAAGATCAACTTTAGCAAGCACATATAACGCTTCGCCGGAAACGACTCGTAAAGCAATCAATGTTCTGGTCGATCTGGGTATCATGGAAGTGCGCCATGGGAGTGGTGCATTTGTAGCTTCTAAAGAAAAAGCAAAGGATTTCTTGTTGCAATACCAAGATGTGCAATCGATCCAAGAAACGAAAGCAGAAATCATGGAAAGTGTGAAGAAACAACAAGAAGAATTGAACCATTTTTCGCAACTGTTAGATCAACTCGTGAGTCAAACGAAGCGAATACATAAGATGAACCCACTTCTTCCTTTTGAACTTGCGTTGACAGAAGAAGCGGCTCACTTAGATCAATCAATCAGTGAATTGAATATTTGGCAAGCAACTGGTGCCACAGTTATTGCGATCTCCCATGAGCAAGAGCTATTAGTCTCGCCTGGTCCATATGCTAAATTCTCAGCAGGAGATACCGTCCACTTTATTGGGAACGAGTACACGCTGCAACGAATGACAAACTTTTTTTATCCAGATGGGCAGTGAGTGGGCCTATAAGAAAATTCTCATTTTATTCTAATTTTGGTCAATCCCTATAGTGATAAGGGATTGGCCATTTTTTTGTGTATGCTGATTAATAATGGAGATACTTCAATTTTGACAAAGTGACTACATGGTGTTATCGTAGTGTGGTCACTTTTTTCAGAAAGAAAAATGAATTTACATACAAAGGAGAATTTGTTTGGTAAAAGTAGAAGTCAAAAACTTAACGAAAATATTTGGTAAACGAACACAAGCTGCTTTGGAAATGATGAAAAAGCATCAACCGAAAACAGAGATTTTACAAAAGACTGGCGCCACTGTCGGTGTCTATGAAGCAAGTTTTGATGTACAAGAAGGCGAGATATTCGTAATTATGGGACTTTCAGGGAGTGGGAAATCAACCTTGATCCGTTTATTGAATCGTTTGATCGAGCCGACATCAGGAAACATCTTGATTGACGGAGAAGACATCTCGAAATTGAGTAAAGAAGAACTGCGCGAAGTTCGCCGTCACAAAATCAATATGGTTTTCCAAAACTTCGGTCTCTTCCCTCATCGAACGATTTTAGAAAATACAGAATACGGTCTTGAAGTTCGTGGTATTCCTAAAGAAGAACGTCAAGCAAAAGCAGAAAAAGCGTTAGAAAACTCAAGTTTGCTAACCTTTAAAGATCAATACCCTAGTCAATTATCTGGGGGGATGCAACAACGTGTGGGGTTAGCCCGTGCATTGGCAAATGATCCAGAGATCCTCTTGATGGACGAAGCTTTTTCAGCACTTGATCCGTTGATTCGTCGGGAAATGCAAGATGAATTGTTAGAACTACAATCAAATGTACAAAAAACGATTATCTTCATCACACATGATTTAAATGAAGCGTTGCGTATCGGGGATCGCATTGCGTTGATGAAAGATGGCGAAATCATGCAAATCGGTACTGGAGAAGAAATACTGACAAATCCAGCCAATGATTACGTGAGAGAATTCGTTGAAGAAGTGGACCGTTCGAAAGTCTTGACAGCTCAAAACATCATGGTACCAGCATTAACAACAAATATTGAATCAGATGGACCAAACGTAGCGTTGACACGTATGCGTAATGAAGAAGTCAGCATGTTGATGGCTGTCGATAAGAAACGCAACTTAAAAGGGATCATTACAGCAGATCAAGCATTAGAAGCAAGACGTCAAAAACGTCCACTGATCGATTTCCTTGATGAAAATGTTACAGTGATCGGCAAAGATATGCTTGTTAGTGATATCTTCAATATTATTTATGATTCGCCAACACCATTAGCTGTGGTTGACAACGGTAAATTAAAAGGCGTTGTTATCCGAGGTAGCGTGATCGAAGCGTTAGCAGAAACAAGTGAGGTGAGCGAACATGAATAATCTATTAAACTATCAGGTACCCGTCGCTGACTGGGTCGAAACGATCACTGATTGGTTGACCACAACGTTCGCAGGACTGTTTTCATTCCTACAAACGATTGGTCAAGCAGTGATGACAGCTATCACGAATCTTTTATTAGTGATACCAGCACCACTATTTATTCTTTTAATGACAGTTGCAGCATTCTTTATTTCAAAAAAACGTCCTGGGTTGACATTATTTACTTTGATTGGGTTATGGTTCATCTATAATCAAGGGCTATGGACAGATTTGATGAACACCGTCACATTAGTTTTACTGTCTAGTGTGATCTCGATCATCATTGGTGTGCCACTGGGTATTTTGATGGCGAAAAATGATAAAGCACAAGGAATCATTAAACCAATCCTTGACTTTATGCAAACAATGCCAGGTTTTGTCTACTTGATCCCAGCAGTTGCCTTCTTCGGAATCGGAATGGTTCCAGGGGTATTTGCTTCTGTGATCTTTGCATTACCACCAACTGTTCGTTTTACAAACTTAGGGATTCGCCAAGTGCCAAGAGAGTTAGTCGAAGCTTCTGATTCATTTGGTAGTACGAGTTGGCAAAAGTTAGTGAAGCTTGAATTGCCTCTAGCAAAAGGAACGATCATGGCAGGGATCAACCAAACAACCATGCTTTCTCTTTCAATGGTCGTGATTGCTTCAATGATCGGAGCACCTGGTTTAGGTCGCGGCGTTCTTTCCGCTCTGCAACGTGCACAAGTCGGAAATGGTTTCGTCAATGGGGTAGCATTAGTTATCTTGGCCATCATCATTGACCGTTTTACACAACATTTGAATCAACCAAATGATCAAAAAGCAGCAAGTACTTCGAAACAAAAAAATAAAAAGCGTCAAGGACTGATCATCGGTGCAGTCGTGGTTGTACTATTAGGTGCGATCGGTGTCGGAAGTTTTACTTCTTCAACAAAAGACACAAACACGATCAATCTTTCTTACGTGGAATGGGATACAGAGGTAGCTTCAACGAATGTCGTAGCAGAAGTCTTAAAAGAGATGGGCTATGATGTAAAAGTGACGCCTTTAGATAACTCGATCATGTGGGAATCTGTTGCAAAAGGAGAATCAGATGGGATGGTTGCCGCTTGGCTACCTAAAACGCATGGTTCTCAATATGAGCAATACAAAGATCAAGTTGATGATCTAGGTGCAAACTTGAAAGGCGCTAAAGTCGGATTAGCTGTTCCAGCATACATGGACGTAAATTCGATTGCAGATCTAACCGATGAAGCAGGCAAAAAAATCACCGGTATCGAACCTGGTGCAGGTGTCGTGAATGCAGCAGAAAATACGATTGCCCAATACCCTAATCTGGACGGTTGGACAGTTGAGACCTCTTCTTCAGGAGCGATGACTGTTGCTTTAGGCCAAGCAATCAAAAATCAAGAACCAATCGTCTTTACTGGTTGGACACCACACTGGATGTTTGCGAAGTATGACTTGAAATATCTAGAAGATCCAAAGAATGCTATGGGAGATGCGGAAGAGATCCACACGATCGTTCGCCAAGGCTTGAAAGAAGATCAACCAGAAGCATACGCTGTGTTGGATAAATTCAACTGGACAGAAAAAGATATGGAAGAAGTCATGTTGGAAATCAACAACGGCAAAGACCCACAACAAGCAGCCAGAGAATGGATCGATAAGAACCAAGAAAAAGTTGCTAGTTGGAAAAACTAAGTACACGATAATAAACGGCTTTTTCGAAACACATCGTTGGTTTCGGAAAAGCCGTTTTTTGTATGAAAATTATCAATAGCAAGCAAGGTCAAAAGGCGTATGGTGATAAATCAGCCAGTGAAGACCTAAAACGATACTGGTCTCTAAATCATCCAGATAGATAAATAGAGGAGAATTAGGTTGTTTTGCTAAATAAAGGTTTTGTGCTAAAGATTCCTCTACAAGAGGCTTGATATCTGGGTCAATTGCCAAGACGAATTTATCTGGGGCAATCAACGCATTATACGTAGCAATCAAAGAAGAAAGATTTTCAGCTAGTTCGCCAGGCGTTTCAGGACTTCCTTGATCTAAGAACATCGGGAAATATTTCGCTTCGCCAGCAAGCGAGTCATGGCCTTCGATCAAAGAGGACTTGGCAAGCAATGTGACACCCGGCATACTATTTTGTGGATAGTAGATGCCAACGATCGTTTCAGACAATGGCAGTTGTTTTAAAAGACAATGACCAATCGTAAAAAGGTGGGCATCATTTTGAATATGATAAGGAAGATCCGTCACTTCCTCAATCAACTGATGAATCGGCCAATGATCCATTTTTTCATACCAACTAGAAGTGATCATTCCCTCTGAAATTTTAGCAGGAATCGAAAATCCAAGAGAGGCAATCGTTGATGCGCTCTTTAGATGATTAGCAATCAGCAACTGAAAGGCAGAAGGAGAGACATCAAAAAAAGGGCGTGTTTGTTTTGCCAATCGTTCACCTTTTAAGTCAATCGTAAAAATATCTACATATAATTGTTTGTTTTCTTCTCGAAAAACAAACAGCAATGAATGCTTTCTATCATAATTGAATTCATATTGTGTTGCCGGACGCCCGATTTCTCTTGGTTTGTTAGGATGTTCAAATAAAAAGCCATCATCCACCAACTCCTTCACTAAAGAATTGATCGTCACCATACTGATCTTTGTTGCTTCAACGATTTCGGATGAATATAGCTTTTGATGTTGATAAAGCAAGGAAAGTACGCGATTTAAATTGGTTTGCCGTATTAGATTTTTTTTAGTTGTCATCATTCATTATCCTTTATTAAGACATTTAATTAAGTATATCGGATGCCCATCTAAATGTAAATCTATAGCTAAAATAGGCATATTTGAGTATTTTATTCATTTAATACTTGACGTAATCTTATTAATTGATAAACTTAATAAAGGAACTTAATTAAAGCGTTAAGGAGGATCACATATGATTAAATTGATCTTAACAGACTTAGATGGCACGTTTTTAAATAGTAAAGGGGAATTTGATAAAAAATTATACACAGAAGTGAAAGCGCTTATGGACGAACAACAGATATTTTTTGCACCATGCACAGGAAAACAATGTGAACGTGTCGAAGAGTTATTCGGACCTGAGCTTTCCCAGGATTTATGGATTCTCGGCGATAGCGCTACTCGAATCAAGCACCAAGATGAATATGTTTACGAATCTTTATTACCAAATAAAGTCGGAACTGAAATCCTTCAAAAACTAGAGGAAATCTCTGATGAATACACGATCATCGCTTGCACACCAAGTGCAGCAATCATCAAAAATACCGTACCTGAAGAAGAAGCCAAAGTGGTTCGTCGCTCCTATGCCAGGGTCAAGACGGTTGAAAGTCTAAAAGAAATAACGGAAGACTTTGTAAAAATCACCGTGTTTGATCCGCAAAAAAAATGTTTTGAACATGTCAAACAGTTAGAAGAATTTAAACAACAAGCCTATATCGTTGCTTCAGAAGCTGCTTGGATCGACATCTCAAATCATAATGTCCATAAAGGAACAACAGTGGCAGAATTGCAAAAAATCCTAAACGTCACACCAGAAGAAACGATGGCATTTGGTGACGGCCTAAATGATATCGAATTATTAGAACGCGCAGCTTACAGCTTTGCGATGAGCAATGCCTTTGAGCAAATCAAAGAAGTTGCCCAATTTGTAACAAAATCAAATGACGAAAATGCGGTGCTCCATACGATCAAAAAAATGATTGCCTTACAAGCGTGAAAACCAGTTTGTTTGATTTTGGAGAAAGAGCCTTCAACCATTTAATTGGAAGAAGGCTCTTTTTTATTCAAATTATAGGGAAATCAAGAGTATGCCCGAGCACAAAAAAATGCCACCACGCACACTCTTTTCCAAACTACCGTAGTAGCCAAGAGTGTACTGGTGACGTGGGTTTGGCACCCAATGGGCCGTGAGGGGCTCGAACCCGCGACCCGCTGATTAAGAGTCAGCTGCTCTACCAACTGAGCTAACGGCCCATATGAAAAAGTACTTAATTATAGTAGCACTAAGTATTTTAAATTGCAAGAAGCGAATAATAAAAATACGTCAAAACTTTACTACTTCCTAGAAATTCATTCATAGTTTATTCATAAATAACCGCTAAGATAAAACTATCCCAACCAACAAAGTTCTTGCAAAGGAACAACCCATAACACTTTTTCATTTTTTACTCCTTTCCCGCCGTTTTACGGCGGGTCTTTTTTGTATTTAAAATAACTAATATATCAGCTGTTTAACGGCTCTTTGTCAATAAGGACTGATGAGTGCAATCAAGTGAAATCCGGAAGAAGAAGTGAACACTTCTTCTCCGGATTTTCTTCGTTATTTGACGTGAATGACTTGATTCGTCAAAAAGATTCGGATGCGCATGTTCTCAAATGATTTAAAGCCATAAGACACTCGTTTGAGTGTTTTGATGTGGGTGTTTTTTGCTTCAATTTTCCCATTAGAGTAAGGATAAATCAAAGAATGACGAATCCCTTCTTCATAGCTCAGAAGATTTTGTAGTTTTAGCCGAAATTCTTTATCTAATGTTTCTGGTAACTGATGCAAGAGAGTGAAAAATGACTCGTGGTCTTTGTCACGAAAGGCATCCGCTAGTTCATGGAACGCTTGATAGGCGACTTTCAAGGCAGTTGAAGCACTTAATAAACGGTCAAGCACCATGGCTTCTGTCAGGTAAGGATACTTTGGGGCACGAAAGCTACGCCAAGTTTTATATTCTGTGTGGTTGATATTCTTCCGATTTTTGGTGAGTAAGCGCCAATGGCTTTTTAATTTCCTTGGCATTGTCCGATTGCCCGAAGCAATCAGGCGTTTCATTTCACGGACACGAAAATCTTGGAACGCTTGATTCATGTGTTTGATCACATGAAAACGATCAATGACCAGTTTGGCATGAGGAAATACTTTTTTTGTTAGTTGAAAATACGCCGCATTCATATCAGTAACTAAATAGTCGACGTCAGATGGATTCACACATGTCTGGAAATAAGTGGTCAACCGAGACAATTTTCGAGTGGGTAAGATATCAACTAATTGCCCGGTTTCCCCATCGGCACAAATAAAACTCATCTTATCTTCTGAGGATACATGGGAACGAAATTCATCGACCATCAATACTTTGGGCAGGTGGCGCTTGGCTTGTTTTGGTAAATAGGTTTTTAACGACTTCAAAATACGCGTCACCGTTGGAATAGACACCTGGCAATGCTTTGCGATAAAAGATAAGGAGACCTTTTCGGTGAGTAAAGCAATGATTTTCATTTTTACATGCTCGGCAATCGAATGATTTGGCCGAACAAAATAGCTTTGGGCTGTCCAATGGGTATGGCAGTTTCTACAGTGATAACGTTGTTTCTTCAGCCGCATGATTAGCGGTAAATGGTTGAATTGATCGAAACGAATGCAGGTCATTTTCTTGCCATTTTTGACAATGACCGTTTTCCCCTTCGAATCTCTCACGGCAGAGCCACAAGTCAAACAAGCAGAAGTAGGAGGAGCTAACACTGCGTCAATAACTAAAGTATTGGTTTGATGGAACGTTTCGTAAGAAACATCTTGGATGGTTAAATATTTATCTGTTAATCGGAGCATTTTTTTGATAGAATTTTCCATAGAGCATATCGTCCTCTCAGTTGTTTATTTTGTGGTGATTTAATCATACTAGAGAACGATATGTTTTTTAATACCCAAAAAGAAAAAGTGGACTGACGAATCAGAATTGATTCATCAGTCCACTTTATTATAGAGCCTGTTTAACGTTTATAAAAAACGAAAGTTCTTGTTATTAAATAATCTAGTCAAGGAAACTAGATTGCATGTTTTTTGAAACTTTGATAAGATATTAATGAGAACATTAAAGGAGCTTTCATAATGGAAAAAATGCGACAGCAGTTAGTCGATTGGGGAGAGAATCTCGAATCCTTTCGATTACCTCATTGGGAAGAGCTTCCCGACCTAGAGCTTTATATGGACCAAGTGAAAACATTGGTAGATCGCTATCTCTCACCAGTGATCCAAGGAGAAAAACATCCTTTGCTGACTTCATCCATGGTGAATAACTATGTGAAGTTAGGCATGATACCGGCGCCAGTCAAAAAAAAATACAGTAAACAACATGTGGCATTTTTGATTGCGATCACGACGCTCAAACAAATCTTAACGATCCCCGAGATCAAAGAAGGGATTTTATTCCAAGGGAAAACGATTGGGATACGAGAAGCGTACAATCTTTTTTGTGATGAGCAAGAAAATGCGATACGAATGGTTAGTCAATTAGCCCAAGGAAAACAACTTGAACAATTATTAAATAAAGAAATTCCATTAGAATATGTTGCTGTTCGTTCAGCGACGATTTCTTTTGCAATGAAGCTACTAGCGGAAAAAACCATCAGCCTGGAAAGCGAATATTTACAAGAGGCAAAAAAGGAGAAAGAAAATGAAGAATAAAATTGCAATTTTAGTAGATTCAGGAACAGATGTGCCACAAGAAATCATTGATATGTACAATATTTATGTGATTCCTTTGAAAATCATCTATAAAGATAGAGAATATACAGATAAAGTTGACATCACTCCTGAAGAAATTTATAAGCGTTTACCTGAAGAAATTCCAGGCACATCTTTACCCGATGGAGAATCAATCACCAAAATTTTTGATCAAATCAAAGATGATGGCTACGATAAAGTACTCGCAATCACTATCTCAAGTGGTTTAAGTGGAACGAATAATGTCGTTCGTCTTGTTGCACAAGAACAAGAAGGACTACAAACGCATGTGTTAGATACAAAAAATATCGGTATCGGTGCTGGATTCACAGCAATCCAAGCCGCGAAATGGATCGAAGAAGGCATGGAATGGGAAACGCTGATCGATGAATTAGTTGCATTAGCAGAACGTACGAAAGTCTTCTTCAACGTAGCAACACTTGAATACCTACAAAAAGGTGGACGTATTGGTTTAGTTGCTTCAATTTTGGGAAATGCTTTAAAATTGAACCCAATCATCTCTTGTAATGAAGAAGGTATCTATTATACAGTAGGTAAAGCACGTGGAAGAAAGAAAAGTTTAGAGAAAACGATGTCCTATGTGAAAGAAGTAGTCGGAGATGCGAAAGTCTTTAACTTAGCGGTTGCACATGGTGATGCAGAAGAAGAAGCAATCGAAATGAAGGCACGTTTTGAACGTGAATTTCCAAATGTCCAAGAGATTTATTTTGGACAAATCTCACCGGCATTAGTCGTCCACACTGGTCCAGGTCTATTGGGTATCGGTATCCAAATACTTGAAGCATAGGATGACCAACGACAAGTATCGTCAAAGAATAGATTTATTTTTTATCGTTCACAACTAGAGATAAAAAATAAAAGAATACTAAAAGAATTGCAAATGAAGACCCGCTCTTTAGAAGTTAGATCAGCATCTAATTTCTAGAGGGCGGTATTTTTATAGGCAAACTTAATTTTGGATTCAAATGATAAATTCTTCAAAAGTAGCTTGACCTTAGAATCGCTCTAACCAATATCATTAAAGTAGACATAGAAATACGAATCATATCGATTGATCACTATGTCAGTTTATTTATAGGTAGAAAGAAGGAGTTTCAAAATGAATTATGTAGAATTAAGTGCTCACAGGGAAAATCCGGCGGTGACGATCATGTTAGGGATGCCAAATGACGAGAAAAGTGCTGAAAAATATAAACTAGTGTTAAAAAATCTTGTAAAACAGATTATTTTAGAGTTGGAAGAAATGGCAGGAACAGCGGCGAAAACAATGATTAATAAAATTGATCAATTGCTAGAAGACTTTCAACCTACGCATAAAAGAGGAAGTATTGTCTATTTTGTTTCGCCAAGTATCAATGAACAAATCGAAGTACCATTTGTGTTGGAGAGTCAATACGTTATCGATGAGTATTTCCATACAAAAGAAATCTTAAGAAGCGAAAGTAAAATGAATCACTATTATGTGTTGACGATTGGGATGGATTGTTCACGTCTACTAGAATATGTCGATCATATTTTAGTACAAGAAGTGAAAGATGCGCATTTCCCAATCAGGAATAAAGGCTATTGGACAAAAGACCGTGTATTGAACTCAATGGGAAGCGTACAAACGAATTACAAAAAAGAGTTCTTTAAATGGATCGATTCTGAGTTGCAACCTTATTTGAATCGTACGCCACGTCCAATCATTTTAGCTGGAACAACTGAAAATATTGCTGCGTATAAGCAGATTTGCCATAAAGATGAACTGATCGTTGGTGAAATCTATGGAAACTTTACCGCTGATAGCGGCGAAAATGAGTTGGCAATAGGAGAGCAAGCAAATCAGGTGATCCAAGAATATATTCGTCATCAAAAAGAAACGTTGTTGTACACTTTAGCAGGAATGGAAAATCAAGGACGTTTAGAGCGAGATGTAGCCAATATCTATAGACAAGTAATCAAAGGAAAAGGACAAAAATTGATCGTTGACCACGATTACTACCAAGAGGCAGTGATTGTCGATCATCAAGTCAAATTATTAGATATCTCCTCAACCGACGAAGGCTATGTCGAAGATATCGTGAATGAGATCATTTACGAAGTAATGCGATACGGAGGAGAAGTTATTTTCGTTGAATCGAAAGTGTTAGAAAATCAATCGCCGATCCTATTGCAATTACGCTACTAAAATCAAATGATACAAAAGTAAAAAAAAGCCTAGAAGGCGAGGTCCAAAGCCCAACATTCGAAAATAGTCGGAGGTTGGGCTTTTTTTATGAACGATGAAAGAAAGGCTAAAAAGGTTATAACGGTAAAAAAACACCAGTAATATTAAAAGATAGTATAAGATTCTTTTCAAATCAGCCTTGAGGCGTAGGTTATCTTATAGACCTTATAGTACAATGTTTAAAACAGAAAACAGCTACATGGAGGTTATGTATGAAAAAAACAAAAATAATTGCCACTCTCTTGGTCTCAAGCCAAGTTTTACTAGCGACACCAATCGTATTAGCAGAAGAAACGGCGACAACACAAAGCATTGTCCCAATTTCAGGAACTGTTGACCCGGCAGTTGCAACGGACTCTTCTGAGACAGGTACAACACAAAGCATTGTCCCGATTTCAGGAACTGTTGACTCGACAGTTGCTACTGATTCTTCTGAATCATCAACATCAAGTAGTTCGAGTGAACGTTTGCAGATCAATGCAGTAGCAATCGGTAATGCGTTAACGAAAGAACAAGAAACTTATACATTAGACAAACTAGGGATCAAAGGTGAGACGCCGATTTATAAGACATCTGGTACAGATTTAATGACCTATATCCCTGATGGTGGATTTACCGCAGACTGGGCAGTTTATAGCTCTGTCCGCATGCAGACACTTTCTGAAGGTGAAGGAATCACTGTCGATATCGCCACACCAGAAAATATCACACGAATCACTGCTGCGCAATATCAAAATGCAGCGTTGACAGCTGGGATCACTGATGCGAAATTGACAGTCGCATCCGCAGTGCCGATCGATGGCTCAGGAGCTTTAGCAGGCGTGTATAAGATCGTTGAAGAATCTGGTGGGATCATCAATCAGGATAGAGTATCTGTCGCTCAAAATGAAATGGATGTTTTATCTTCTATCACAGAAGAAAACAAAGATAAAGACGGCTATTCTGACGAAGCGTTAAACAAAGCGCAAGAGCAAGCAAAAGAAGAATTGGCGGCTAAAACTGCTGATGGAAAAGAATTGACACAAGCAGATATTCAAACGACAGTTGAAAAAGCACTGAAAGATAATGGATTAGAAGATGTTATGACAAGCGATCAAGTCACAGAAATAACTTCATTGATGAGCGAGATGAAAGATAAAAATATTTTTGAAGACTTCGTGAAAGAATTGGACTTAACTGAGGCACGCAAACAAATTGAAGAAAGATCAAAAGGTCTTTGGGAGAATATCAAAGGATTCTTTAGTGGGATATGGGATTCGATCACTGGCATGTTTTCTGGCAACTCCCAATAATTGAAGGGATATTTTTACCCGAATGAAATAAATATTTGGATCTGTCTTATGTGGATCATGGATAACAGAAACATAAATAAACCGCTAAAACTTTAACGAGTTAGCGGTTTATTTTTATCCGCATCCATGTTTTCTGTCAGGAGATTTTTATTAATAACGTGCTATTTTTTAAGAAAGATGAAACCTGATAAGAAATGCGGTATAATGGAACAGAATGACAATACTAACTAAGAGGTGGCTCTTTATGAAAAAAATACTAGTTGTCGACGACGAAAAACCGATTTCGGATATCGTCAAATTTAATTTAGCAAAAGAAGGCTATGATGTTTATACAGCGTATGATGGGGAAGAAGCTTTAGTGAAGGTAGCTGAGGTGGAACCTGATTTGATCGTCTTAGATTTGATGTTGCCAAAAATGGATGGCTTAGAAGTGGCTCGTGAAGTGCGAAAAACGTTTGACATGCCGATCATCATGGTGACAGCGAAGGATTCTGAGATCGACAAAGTTCTAGGTTTAGAACTTGGAGCAGACGATTATGTGACCAAACCATTTTCTAATCGGGAATTAGTGGCTCGGGTGAAAGCAAATCTTCGACGTGGGGCTTCTGCTGCCAAAGAAGTAGAAGAAGTAACTCCTTCTGAATTGGTCATTGGGGATTTGACGATCCATCCCGATGCCTATATGGTGACAAAACGTGGCGAAACGATCGAATTGACTCATCGCGAGTTTGAACTTCTATTTTATTTGGCAAAACACATTGGTCAAGTAATGACACGTGAGCATTTGTTACAGACCGTTTGGGGATATGATTATTTTGGAGATGTCCGTACAGTAGACGTGACCGTTCGTCGTTTACGTGAAAAAATCGAGGACAATCCAAGTCATCCTAGCTATTTAGTTACACGCCGAGGCGTAGGATACTACTTGCGTAATCAAGAACAGGAGTAATTGGATGAAAGGAAAAGTCCGTTTTTTTCGATCAGTAAACTTCAAAATAGCGATCACATTTATTTTGATTTTACTGATCTCAATTGAGATCATTGGTGCGTATTTTATTAGGGGATTGGAACGTTCAACGATCAATACCTTTATCAAAGATATGAACCAAACAGTAGAAACGTTAGCGACAACGATCAGTCCGGAGCTGAACCGTAAAGGAAATGACAGTGCTGGTATCGATGACGCCAATACGAATATCAAACGTTTTATTGAGACCAGTGCCTCAAGCGATATTATCGAGATTCGTGTCGTGGATGAAAGAGGGATCATTCGTGCAACGACAGAAGTCAGTGAACAAGGCTCGGTCGGCAAAAAGAATGACTATGTCGATATCAATGATTTTACAACCAAACGATATGTCGCCTTAGACGACGATGGAAAACGAGTAAATATCAATATCCAACCCATTTTGTCCCCGACCGGCGATGCCGTTATCGGGGCTCTTTACGTCAAAAGTGATATTGAACAAAAATATTCAGAGATCACTAATACAGCGTTGATTTTTTTCACTGCTTCATTGATCGCCGCATTCATTTCAATGATCGTTTCTGTCTTGGTTGCGCGTTCGATCACGCAACCGATTGGGGAAATGCGTGAACAAGCGATCCGCATTGCTCGTGGTGACTATAGCCGCAAGGTAAAAGTCCACGGACAAGATGAATTAGGGCAACTCGCTGAAACGTTCAACCAGTTAGCAGAACGGATCGAAGAAGCGCAAGACACCATGGAAGCCGAACGAAATCGTCTTGATAGCGTCTTGTCACATATGACGGATGGTGTTATCGCAACCGATCGTCGTGGGAAAATCATTACGATCAATGATATGGCTGTCTCATTATTAGATTTGAAAAAGGAAGAAGCAATCGGTCAATCCATCTTGACACTATTAGCGATCGAAGAAGAATACACGCTACGTAAGCTTTTAGAAGACCCGAATGAAATGATCTTAGATCGCTCGACAGGAGCGCGAGAAGCAGACCAAATGATCTTACGTGTCGATTTTTCGATGATCCGACGAGAATCTGGTTTTATCAGTGGGTTAGTTGCAGTGTTACATGACGTTACAGAACAAGAGAAAACGGAACGGGAACGTCGAGAATTCGTTTCAAATGTCTCGCATGAATTGCGTACGCCATTAACTAGTATGCGTAGCTACATCGAGGCACTAAGTGAGGGCGCTTGGAAGGACGAAGAAGTCGCACCGAACTTCTTGAAAGTGACCTTGGATGAAACCGACCGTATGATCCGTATGATCAACGATTTGCTGAATCTCTCTCGTATGGATACAGGGAATACCCAGTTACAATTAGAGTATGTGAACTTTAATGAACTCGTCAATTTTGTGTTAGATCGTTTTGATATGATGGTAGGGAATCAAGAGAAGAATTATACGATCCGTCGAGAGTTCACTCAACGAGATCTTTGGGTCGAGATCGATACGGATAAAATCATCCAGGTCATCGACAATATCATGAACAATGCGATCAAATATTCACCTGATGGAGGCGCCATTACCTGTCGCTTACTTGAAACCCATAACAATGTGATTTTAAGTATTACGGACCAAGGGCTCGGTATTCCGAAAAAAGATTTGAACCGTGTATTTGAGCGTTTTTATCGAGTGGACAAAGCAAGAGCTAGAGCACAAGGCGGAACAGGACTCGGTTTAGCGATCTCTCGTGAAGTAGTGAAAGCACATCGTGGCGCAATCTGGGCAGAAAGTAAGGAGGGACAAGGTTCAACCTTCTATATTTCTTTACCTTATGAACCGTATGAGGAGGAATGGTGGGAATGAAGATTTCTGAAAAATTTATACGAATTGGTTTGATCTTGATGGTTGCATTAAGCCTATATTTCTCTTATGCGATTTGGCTAAGTCCAGCTGGGAAAACCTCAATCAACTTGGAGGAGACCACTTCACAAGTGGTTGAATCACAAAGCTATCGTAAAGCATCAGAAATTTATCTGCCTTTACACCTCACTTGGTTCCAAAAAGAGACAGCGAAAGAAACGAATAGCGAGAACTTGATTTCTAGAATCCATGGATTGATCGAAGGCGCACGTTTCGGCAAGTTGACAGAAGTCGTGGAAGCAGATCAAGAAAAGTTCGATCAGAAGAAGGCACTCAATGAAGGAATCGAATTCTCATACAATGCTCCATATCTGCTGAGCGGCTATGTCAAAGCATTTGGATTGAACATTGATCTAGGAGAAGTTCAAAACGAAGATGTCTACTTTACGAGTGTCCAGTTTGATGAAAAAGGAGATAAAGTCAGCTTTATCGATTATGATCAACAAACGATTTATGAAGCTAGTCTATCAATGGATTGGAATGTGGTAGAACATGATTTAAATTCTTCGGATGTCAACTGGACACCTGTCTTCAACACACCAACAAATATCGAAACACAGCACAGCATTAAAGAACCAATGAAATTGAAAAAATACAGTTATATTTTATCTCAGCAACCGTATACGGTCTTTCGAAATGCCTTCTTTTCTCAGGCAGATGAGGTAAAAAATAATGATGAAAGTACTGAATTGATCTTTTATGATGGCAATGAAACGATGACGATCCATTCTGAGAATCAAATCGTTGATTTTAGAGGTGAGTTGCCGACGACTGAAGAACCTAACAATATTTTTACGGATAGTTTTCCTTATGTCAGCAAATTAGGCGGAGCTTTAGGAAATGTTCGTTATTTCGATCGCAATAAGAATCAAATCGATTATCGTATTTTTGTGGAAGGTTTCCCTGTTTTTGGTTCAGACAGCAAAGGGAAAGTCGGGATCGAAATCGGTAATGAGCAAGCGAGTAACCAAGTAAGTATCCAAACAAGCTTAAATACCATTCAAGTTCCTATCCCTTCAGATGAAGAAGTCGAGTTGCCTAGCACGGATGAAGTCTATCAAGAACTGATTGATAAAGGAGCGGAAGAATCGAAAATCGAGCTGATCATCGTTGGTTATACATGGCAAAATATCGAGGAAACCAATCGCGTCGTTGATCTCTTCCCAGAATGGTATGTGAAATATCAAGGAGAATGGCATTCTGCGAATGAATTGTTAGCCAAGTTACCTGAGAAGGAGGCGGAGTAATATGGATTTCAAAAAAATTGAATGGATTTTCTTCGTCGCCTTTTTAGGTTTGAATGTCTTTTTGTTTAGCAGCTATCATGAAGCAATCAATCAAGAGCATACAGTTATACGATCGGATCAGACTGAAACGATCCAAAAGCGTTTAGCAAATGATGATATTACCTATACTGGAGATTTTTCTTCAGAAAGTAAACAAGGATACTATTTAAGTGCAGAAGAAACAGAACTCAGTCAAGCATTATTTAAGCATCGTCAAGAAAACAATCGACGTGGCCTTTTAGAGAGTGGGGTTTCGATCAACGATAATATATTGACTAAAACATTAACGGACTCTGAAGGGGAAAGTAACGCACTTGATCCAGATCGTATGGCGAGCTCACTCAATGACTTTTTGGATAATGAAGAAGATGTTTTATTTGGCAGCGAGTATATTTACATGAAAAATTTTTCTGTGTTAGAAGGTGATTCTCCTGAAATCACGGCAAGTCAAACCTATGAAGGGCTACCATTTTATGATGATACAGCGAAGATCATTTTCTCGCTCGAAAAAAAGGGGGATGAGTATCGTATTTCAAAGTTTACACAAACCCACTTATCGAGTATTGAACAATTGCGGGAAAAAACAGAATTACATACAGAAGAAGAAGCTATCAATACATTGTATGTAAATAATAAAATCTCCCGAGGTTCTAAAATTCTTTGGCGTCAGTTGGCCTACTCTCGTATTTTGAAAGTACGTGAGAAAAATGTGTATGTCCCAGTATGGTATGTCGCAATTGAAACCCCGGATAAAACGTATCAGATCGAAACGGTCAATGCGTTCAGTAATACGATTATTACAAATAATGCGATCCCAAAGGTGGAAGATCATTAAAAAAGTAGGTATAATGAAAAAAGTTTACAAAGTAAGAAGGGAAGTAGTAGTAAAATGGCTGAAGGAAATACAGCTTTTAAAATCAGTATCCTTGCAAGTGGGAGTTCAGGAAACTCATTATACATCGAGAGTGACAAAAAGCGACTCTTAGTAGATGCAGGACTGAGTGGGAAAAAAATTACTTCCTTGATGGCACAGATCGGACGGACACCGGATCAATTAGACGGTATCCTTGTTACGCATGAACATCGGGATCATATCCACGGTGTAGGTGTTTTGGCTCGTAAGTACCATTTAGATATCTATGCAAATGAAAAAACATGGGAAGCCATGGCACCGATGATCGGGAATGTTCCAATCGAACAAAAGCATCTGTTTCAGATGGGAAAAGTCCAAACATTTGGTGATTTAGATATCGAAAGTTTCGGGGTGTCTCATGATGCAGCTTCACCACAATTCTATCGCTTCCATAAAGAGAATCGTTCGTTTGTGATGTTGACGGATACAGGTTACTGTAGTGATCATATGCGAGGAATCATTGAAAATGCCGATGGCTATTTGATGGAAAGCAATCATGACTTAGAAATGTTGCGCATGGGTCCTTATCCATGGAACTTGAAACAACGTATTTTAGGTGATCGTGGTCATTTATCCAATGAAGACGGCGCACTAGTCATGACAGATGTCATTGGAGATCGTACAAAACGTATCTATCTAGGACATTTAAGTAAAGAAAACAATATGAAAGAATTGGCTCATCTGACGATGGAAAATATTCTTAAAGAAAAAGATCTGGGCGTTGGATACGATTTCGATGTGTATGATACGGATCCAGATGCTGCAACAGAATTATTCTCCATTTAATCAAGAGTCTGTGACGGTAAATATCAGCGCCTATACAAAAAGCGGTAGATCCGAAAATTTTAAGGAAATTTCGGATCTACCCTTTTTTTGTTTTGTAGAGTTACTTAGATCAAACCTCTTTGTATAGCCAGCTGAACGAAGACAACTAAAGTGTTCATACCAATGTGCGTGATCATTGGCGTCCAGATTCGGCCAGTCGAACGATATTGTAAACTAAAGAAAAATCCTAAAAAGAAGTAGACCAATAAATGCCCATCATTATGTGCCAAGGCAAAAAGGAATGAGCTGACACCCGCACCTACCCAAAAGTTTGTATAATGACCGACGATTCCTAGGATACTCCGACGGAACACAAATTCTTCCATGATTGGTCCTGCTATCGTGGTGGCGATAATAAAAGCAGGGGTGTCTAAAATCAATTGAATGATATTTTGCGTATTTTCAGATGGAGACACTTCTCCAAAAAAAAAGCTCTCGATCATCACGGCGATACTTTGTAAAATCAGAGCAATAAAGATACCGATGATTCCATATAGGAAGATTTTTGAGCGAGAAGCGACAGGTACTTTTGCTTCGATATCAATCGGTTCTTTATGCTTGTAGTACAAGAACCATAGAATCACTGCACCCAAAATATAGGTGATCGTTGTTGCATTGATCAAACCCGATGTTGAATTGACAAGTCCAACCGATGTCAAAAGCAAAGGTGAAACAAATACTAGACCGTAACAAAAAATGCTAAAAAAGCTGTATTTTTTTAATGACATAAAAAACCTCCTTGAGACAAGTGGATAACCAAGTGTAGTCATCTTCCTTGCTCGAATTAAATATAGCTGAAGTAACTTTTCCTCGAACTTTAGTGATTCAATGAAAATATATGTTACTAAACTTTATCTATTTTTCATTATACCATATCGGATTATTTCTCTGATTAGATAGTACTGATCGATTTTTTAGAAGTTTGATCAGCAGTGTTCCCAAGCCAGCTCCTTCAATAGTAAGTCAAAACTTGAAAAAATATGAGAAGCTATTTTCCCGCGTTCTGCCTTAATACTTGGAGCTGAACGGCTTTCTCACAACCTGTGATAAACGGTGTTCAAGAAGCAACACTTCAATAATAAGCCAAAAAAATCAAAAATGAAAAAGCCATTTTCGATTTTTCTGTCTTATTACTCAGTGCTGAGCGCTTCTTTCACAACCTTGATAAACGGTGTTCGCAAAGCTGACCTTCAACATTAAGCTGAAAAATCAAAAAATATGAGAAGCTATTTTCTGATTTTCCAGCTTACTGCTCAGGTCAAAACGCTTTTCTCACAACCTTGATAAACGGTGTTCGAAAGCCAGCTCCTTCAATATTAAGTCAAAACGTGAAAAAATATGGGGAGCTATTTTCCCACATTTTGCCTTAATACTTGGAGCTGGACGGCTTTCTCACAACCTAGTAAAAAAAATTTTTTTCTATGATTTAAAAAGCTTGCAAATGAATAGGAGAATGAGTATTATTAAAAATGTAGGTTAGCACTCGATGTGATAGAGTGCTAATGGATTCAAAAAAAGAGTTATCGGAGGGATTTATCGTGTTAAAACCATTAGGTGATCGCGTCATCATTGAAGTCGCGCAAGAAGAAGAAAAAACTGTTGGAGGAATCGTTTTAGCTTCATCAGCGAAAGAGAAACCTCAAACTGGAACAGTTGTAGCAGTGGGTGAGGGACGTTTGCTAGAAAACGGTGAAAAAGTTCCTACAGCTGTCAAAGCAGGCGACCAAGTAATGTTTGAAAAATATGCCGGTACAGAAGTGAAATTCGAAGGAACAGAATATTTGATCGTCTCTGGAAAAGATATCATGGCGATTGTTGAGTAATTACGAAACAAAAATAATTGATGAGGTGACGAAAAAATGGCAAAAGAATTGAAATTTGCAGAAGATGCACGTGCAGCAATGTTACGTGGTGTAGATAAATTAGCGGATACAGTAAAAGTGACATTAGGACCAAAAGGCCGCAATGTCGTTTTAGAAAAATCATATGGCTCTCCATTGATCACAAACGATGGTGTGACAATTGCAAAAGAAATCGAATTAGAAGATCATTTTGAAAACATGGGTGCAAAACTTGTCTCAGAAGTTGCATCTAAAACAAATGATATCGCTGGTGACGGTACAACAACTGCGACTGTATTGACACAAGCAATTGTTCGTGAAGGCTTGAAAAACGTAACAGCTGGTGCGAACCCATTAGGCATTCGTCGTGGGATCGAATTAGCAACTAAATCAGCAGTCGAAGAATTACACAACATCTCAACTGTGGTTGATTCAAAAGAAGCAATTGCACAAGTTGCGGCTGTTTCTTCTGGTTCAGAACAAGTAGGTCGTTTGATTGCAGATGCAATGGAAAAAGTCGGCAACGACGGTGTTATCACAATCGAAGAATCTAAAGGGATCGAAACAGAATTAGATGTCGTAGAAGGTATGCAATTTGACCGTGGTTACTTATCACAATATATGGTAACAGACAACGACAAAATGGAAGCTGTTTTAGAAAATCCATACTTGTTGATCACTGACAAGAAAATTTCAAATATCCAAGATATCTTACCTTTATTAGAACAAATCTTACAACAATCACGACCTTTATTGATCATTGCCGATGATGTAGACGGAGAAGCTTTACCAACATTGGTATTGAACAAAATCCGTGGTACATTCAACGTTGTAGCTGTAAAAGCACCAGGATTTGGTGACCGTCGTAAAGCAATGTTAGAAGATATTGCTGTCTTGACTGGTGGAACAGTGATCACTGATGATTTAGGGCTAGAATTGAAAGATGCAACAATCGAAAACTTAGGGAATGCTTCAAAAGTAGTTGTGGATAAAGACAACACAACGATCGTTGAAGGTTCAGGCGATAAAACAGCCATCGATGCACGTGTTCAATTGATCAAAAACCAAATCGCTGAAACAACTTCAGACTTTGACCGTGAAAAATTACAAGAACGCTTAGCAAAACTTGCTGGCGGAGTAGCTGTCGTGAAAGTCGGAGCAGCAACTGAAACAGAATTAAAAGAATTGAAACTACGTATTGAGGACGCGTTGAACGCTACTCGTGCTGCCGTTGAAGAAGGTATGGTCTCTGGTGGTGGTACAGCATTAGTGAACGTGATCAACAAAGTAGCAGCAATCGAAGCAGAAGGCGACGTAGCAACAGGAATCAAGATCGTTACTCGTGCGTTAGAAGAACCAATTCGTCAAATTGCTGAAAATGCTGGTTATGAAGGATCAGTCATCGTTGATAAATTGAAAAATGTTGATTTAGGAACAGGATTCAATGCAGCAACTGGTGAATGGGTAAACATGGTGGAAGCCGGAATCGTAGACCCAACAAAAGTAACTCGTTCAGCATTACAAAATGCAGCATCTGTTTCTGCATTACTGTTAACAACTGAAGCAGTTGTTGCAGACAAACCAGAACCAGCAGCACCTGCTGCACCTGCAATGGACCCATCAATGATGGGCGGCATGATGTAGGAGTACTGGTAAAAACATCATATTGTATCGACCTGCTAGAGTCAGCTCTTGACTCTAATAGGTCGATTTTTTTTGCTAAGCAAGGCTATTACAAATTTGGTATCTTTATGGGCAAAAATTTAGGTTTTAGGATTGCTTTATATTACCATGCATGGTTTAATATATGAAAAGATGTTACTGTACGATAACAAATTATCTCTTGTGGAGGAGGTTCAGAATGGCAAATACTGATTTGATGCTCGTTAAGAAAAAGTACACAGTAGAAAAATTCTTACAAGAATTAAAAAAGAGAGTATATCGCAGGAAATTTTCAGTTCATCAGAAGAAGAAATCAAAAAATTGATTACTTGAGAAGTTTTGGATGGACACCAACCATCTTTTTTGAGTACCTTTGCGATAATTTGTCTTACAAAGATTTTTTGAATGGTCCAGTATGTGATTATAATGGAACACCAGGGGATATATGGGAGTTTGGGAAGTACATAAATGAAATCGAATTTTACATAAAAATCAAATCTTATAAAGGAATGAAATGTCTTTCTTTTCATGAGGCAACTATGCCTTGTATTTATCATTTGAGAAGGGTGTAGTAAAGTGAATAATTATTTTTGCGAAGCGTGTGGTATTGATTCAAGTTTTACTAGGACGACGCTTGTAGAGTATACGACGGTGAAAGAATTAGATTTTAAAAATACACACACATATTATAAGTGTGATAAGTGCGGAGAAATGTTTGAACCATTTGATAATTATGATTTAAATTATTTATCTGATTATGAAAAATATTGTGAAATCAAAGGTTTATTGACTTATAAAGAAATAAAGGCAATTCGTAAAACTTATGGTCTTAGTCAAAGAGATCTCAGTAAACTTTTAGCAATTAGTCATGCAACTATTTCAAGACTAGAAAAAGGTGAAATTCTATCTGAGCAACAAGATGTATTATTCCGATTAGTCGCTGAACCTTATGCGTTTTATAAATCGATAGTTAGAACTAGAAAACATGTATTAAAAAAAGAAGTAGCTGAAAGGTTAGAAGAAAGATTAAAATATTTGATTGCCGATGACTATGTAGAACACAAAAAAGAAGCTGAAAAGTGGTATGAGCAAGTAAACGAAAAGAAAAAGATTATCTAAATTTTTCCTCATTTGAATTTAAAATCGAGTCTGATTATCACTGGAGAAATAATCTTTAGATATAATAAGAAAAAAAGATTTATCTATTGTGTGAAAATAGATAGATCTTTTTTTGTGATTATTCGTTATAAAGTCACAAGCGATTGGTATTTTAAATGCGGGATAATTATCATCTAATACAAATCTTTTAAGTAATAAATCGATAGAATGACGCTTTAATTTGTCAGTTTTTTTGTCTATTTATTTCGCATATATTATCTATGCCAGAAAATTCATTTCTCATCACTTTTCTTTTGTTATTTCTCTAGCGAATTTCACAAAGTTATGCTATATTTGTAATATCATTATAATGTATGCGCATTCATATTGATAGAGATTGAATTATAGGAGGATTAAGATGAATAAATTAATGGAATGGATGGAGAGATATATCTTGCCAGTTGCCACGAAAATTGGTTCGGAAAAGCATCTAGTCGCTTTACGTGATGCGTTTATCGGAACCATGCCGGCAACGATGGCGGGAGCTATTGCTGTGTTACTGAATGCGTTTATGCGTGACTTTCCTAATACGTATTTAGGAGAAGGAAACGCCATTACGACTTTCTTTACACCGGTTATTGGCGTCAATGGTTTGATTTGGAATGGGACGCTAGCAATCATGGCTGTCGTATTCGCACTGTCTTTAGGTGCAAACTTAGCAAAAGCATATGAAGTGGACCCTGTATCAGGAAGTATCGTATCATTAGTTGCATTTATTATTGGATTACCTGATGCTGCCACAGCTGTTTTGACGTTGCCAGAAAAATTGTCACAAGATGCGATGGACATGATCACTACAGCAGGTGGTGTGATTGCTGATGGTGCCGATGGTGGACAGACCCTTTCTATGGGCGCATGGGGTTATTTCAACTTTGGAAAATACATGGGCGGTTCTGGTCTATTTACAGCCATGATCTTTGGTTTTATTTCTGTCATCATTTTTGCGATATTGATGCGTAAAAAAATTATTATCAAAATGCCAGAATCAGTTCCACCGGCAGTTGCTCGAGCTTTTGCCGCAATTATTCCAGCAGTTGTTTCTTTATATGTTGTAGGTACGATCAATTATGTCTTTAGACAAACAGCAGGCGTACCATTGATCGACTGGATATCCGAAGCGATTCAAAAACCTTTGATGAACTTATCGCAAGGTTATGGGGCAGTCTTTATTATCGTATTATTGGTTCATGTTCTTTGGTTCTTTGGATTACATGGAACAAATATCATGTCGCCAGTGTTACAGACTCTTTATGGTACAGCGATGGTCGAAAATACCAATGCCTTTCAAAATAATGAACCGATCCCGTTCAAATGGGTAGCAGGTTCTTTTGAAGCATTTGTATGGCCTGGTGGTGCAGGTGTAACATTAGTACTGATTGTCATGATCTTATTTTTATCAAAACGAGCAGATTACAAAACGGTAGGTAAATTAGGGATTGCTCCAGGTTTGTTCAATATCAATGAACCAGTAATGTTTGGGCTACCAGTCGTATTGAATCCGTTGTTGATGATCCCATTCATCTTGGCGCCACTTGCAACTGCTACGATTGCTTACTTTGCGACAATGGCCGGTCTTGTTCGTCCGGTAGTAGTAAATGTGATTTGGGTCATGCCGACGATCATTAGTGGGTTCTTAGCAACAGCTGGTGATTGGCGCGCAATCGTCCTGACGATCGTCAATCTTTTAGTGGCTGCACTAATTTGGGCACCATTTATCTTGGCTGCTAACCGCTTAGATCCTAATCTAGGTGAACCAGAAGAATAAAAGAAGCAAACTCCTTGCTATGAGACGCGTTTCATACCGTATACTCAAAGCATAAATAAAGGAGGGCTTCTTATGAATACCTATATCAAAACAACACAAGGTTTAAAGAATCAATGTTTCTACGCATTTGTCGAGTTTAAAGATTCCATGCTCGTGTTATCTAGTTTTCAAGGTCTTAATCGATCAGTAATCAGAAAAATCAATTTAGCAGATATTTCTGGCTTGACCAAGGATGATTATTGGGGCGGTCAACGAATCAGTTTTTACGATCAAGGAACGTTGTATCAATTTTTCGAATGTGGGCCAGCTGTGGTAGACTATCTACAAGAAAATCTTTTTGTATAGGTGGCGAACAGCAGTCATGGCAAACATCCGCGATATAGCCAAAAGAACAGGCTATTCTGTTTCAACGGTCTCTCGTGTAATCAATCAACATCCGTATGTTGATGAGACAAAGCGAGCAGAGATCTTGAAAGTGATCAAAGAATTAAATTATGTACCGAATGCGAATGCCAGACAACTAAGTTCTGGAAAAACAAAAAATATCGGTGTCATTTTACCATACACCAATCACCCATACTTTGATCAGCTATTAAGTGGAATCATTGAAGTCGCTTTTGGCGAAGGGTATAAAGTGACGTTATTACCAACAAACTATCAAATAACACGTGAGCAACAATATTTGGAAGAGTTTGCGGCAAAAGCATTTGACGGATTGATCATTACATCAAGAGCGAATCCCTTAGAATTGTTGCTTGATTATCAACAATACGGTCCTATCGTCTTTTGTGAAAAGATCGAAGGGTTAGAGACTATGAGTGTCTATATTGATCGAAAACAATCAATTACTGATGGGTTAACCTTTTTAAAAACTCAAGGAGTCAAACGCTTAGGTGTTACTTTGGGACGAACCGGACGATTAAGTTACAATTCGAAAATCACGTTGAAACTATGTAAAGAGATTTTTCCTGATTTTAACGAGACGGATGTTTACTGGCAGTGCATCGATACCGAACAAGGAAAACAGGCAGGGAAATTTTTTGAAGAACGAGGAATCGATGGTATTTTTACGAATTCAGATACGGTAGCGGCTGGTATTCTCCAAAGTTATCAAAATAAAAAAATTCCCATAGTTGGTCGGGAAAATATGCTGATCAGTGAGCTGTTGAATTTTTCGACGATCGACCATCATTTGAAACAATGTGGTGAAACCGCTTTTCGTTTGTTTTTGAATGGCACAATTGAACAGGTGAAAATTCCGTATACTTTTATTCAACGTTAGTAAAAAAAAGACAAATCTCAAAAAAGATTTGTCTTTTTTCTTTTACGCATTTGCTTGGATGATTTCATTCAATGCTTCCGCTGCCCCTTTGCCACTGCGAGAATCATAGTATTCAGTGAATCGTTCATCAGAGATATAAAGTATACCTAATCCTTTATGCGCTTCTGCTTGATAGGTTGGCCAACTAAACAATAACCATTTTTTATGTGCGTCAAAAATTTCTTTAGCGAGTGCCTGATTAGATTTATCAGACAGGTAAGTTGTTAAATCACTTAGTAATCGTTGTTCCACTGCTTGCATCTCTTGATACACTTCTTGCGACATGTTTTGCCATTGTTCGTTTGCTTTATCGATGGTTCCTTCTCCGTACTTCTCGCGGATTTCTTTACCATAATTTGTTTCGTTTTCTGTTAGTTTTTGTTTTTTAAAGCCTTCAAATTTTTCTTGATCAGTCATTTTTTTCCCTCCATCGTATTGTGCTAATGTTTGTTGGACCGTTGCCAGGAGAGTATCGATTTCTGCTCGTTTTTCCAATAGCTTTCTCTGATGATCGATGAGTGCACGTTGATGATCGAACGTAGGCTCATCTAACAATTCTCGAATTTGATTCAATGGAAAATCTAAGGAGCGATAAAATAAAATTTGTTGCAGGCGGTCGATTTCATTAGAACCATAGATGCGGTAACCTGCTGAGTTGATTCGTTTTGGTTTGAGGAGATCGATTTCATCATAAAAACGAAGTGTCCGACTGCTCACTCCTGAAAGCTGCGCCATTTTTTTGATTGTGTATTCCATTACTTTCCCTCCTGACAAAACTAGCATAATCCTTGACGTAACGAGAAGGTCAAGAAAAAAATCATCTTTTTTATCTGCTTGATTATATGTTATACTATTATCAAAAGAGAGGGAAATGAAATTGTTTTTTTAACCATTTATGAAAGCGATTCATTTTAAGCTAAAAAGAGAGAAGAGGATCACTATGAAATTGATTGAAACGCCGATAACAAGCAACTTGAATATCAAAACCTTTTATCCTAAAATCGTTGATTTCTTTTTTAGAAATTCTGCCATTCGATTTTATAAACTGTTTTCTCTTGATCGTACGCAAATTTTGTTGATTGATACGTTCGATCAAGTCCAATTAGTGATGATCAATACGAAAAAGAAAATTTCTAAACAAGAGATTGATTATGCCATCAAAAAAGTACTGAAAACAGAACGAGAATCTGTCAATATCCATGTAGGTGTCAAGCAAGAATTAGAACAAGCAGGGGTGAAGTTCAAGCGACCGAATAAGGACATCGTCATTGTAGAACAAGCGATTGCTGCGATCGCCTAGCAAAATAAATATGGCTAAGCTACTAGATAATCCCAAAAATGAATACAATAAAAAGTAAAGCGCTGAGATCCCAAGATAGTAGAATCTTTTGGGATTTTGGCTTTTTTTTAAATTTATCTTTTTACTCAGGTCAAAGCGCTTTTCTCACAACCTAGATAAACGGTGTTCGAAAGCCAACTCCTTCAATAGTAAGTCAGAACTTGAAAAAATATGAGAAGCTATTTTCTCAAGTTCTGACTTACTACTCGGAGCTACCCGGCTTTCTCACAACCTTCTGTCTTATTTCTTTACTTTATACAAAATAAAACAAGATTTCTTTTACCAGGGTATTTTTTTGTTATAATAGATAAGAAATGAAAATTGGCTTAGAGGAGCAATAAAAAGATGACGACAACTTACTCAGATGACAGTTTGACGCTACATACTGATCTTTACCAGATCAACATGATGCAGACATACTGGGAACTAGATAGAGCAGATAAACATGCAGTATTTGAATGTTACTTCCGCGAAATGCCATTCAATCATGGTTACGCTGTTTTTGCAGGGCTAGAACGGTTAGTAGACTACTTGGAAAATTTGACATTTACTGATACAGATATTGCGTATCTTCGTGAGATGGATGTATATCCAGAAGGCTTTTTGACATATTTACGTGAATTCAAATTCAAAGCGACTGTTCGTTCAGCTCGTGAAGGCGAGCTCGTTTTTGCGAATGAACCGTTGATCCAAGTAGAAGGTCCATTAGCCCATTGTCAATTAGTGGAAACAGCATTATTGAATATGGTAAACTTTCAAACGTTGATTGCAACGAAAGCAGCTCGTATCAAATCAGTGATCGGTGATGATCCATTATTAGAGTTTGGTACACGCCGTGCGCAAGAATTGGATGCTGCGGTTTGGGGTACTCGGGCAGCTTACATTGGTGGTGCTGATGCGACGAGTAATGTTCGGGCAGGAAAAATTTTTGGTATTCCAGCAAGTGGTACCCACGCACATTCTCTTGTTCAAAGTTATGGGAATGATTATGAAGCGTTTATGGCGTATGCAAAGACGCATAAAGATTGTGTTTTTCTAGTGGATACCTACGATACATTGAAATCTGGTGTTCCTAGTGCGATCCGTGTGGCGAAAGAACTTGGTGACAAAATCAACTTCCAAGGAGTGCGTATCGATAGTGGGGACATGGCGTATATCTCAAAAAGAGTCAGAGAACAACTAGATGCTGCTGGTTTTACAGAAGCGAAAATCTATGCCTCAAATGACTTAGATGAAGCGACTATTCTAAACTTGAAAATGCAAAAAGCAAAAATCGATGTTTGGGGCGTTGGGACGAAGCTGATTACAGCTTATGACCAACCTGCATTAGGTGCAGTCTTCAAGCTAGTATCGATTGAAAATGAAGAAGGCGAAATGATCGATACGATCAAATTATCCAGCAATGCAGAAAAAGTAACCACACCCGGTAAGAAACAAGTATGGCGTATCACTCGTAATTTTGATGGAAAATCAGAAGGTGATTATGTGACATTATGGGATGAAGATCCTCGTCAAGAAGAAGAGATTTTCATGTTCCACCCCACACATACATTTATCAATAAAACTGTTCGTGACTTTACTGCTCGGCCAATTTTACAAGATATTTTTGTGGAAGGAAAGAGAGTCTATGACTTACCGACTTTAGCAGAAATCAAAGAGTATACTAGAGGAAACCTAGATTCTCTTTGGGAAGAATACAAACGTGATTTGAATCCACAAAAATATCCAGTGGATTTATCCACAGATTGCTGGAATCATAAGATGGCAATCATGGAACGAATGAAAAAAAGCGTCACACAATTAACTAGCGAACTATAGGAGGAAGAGAAGATGAATCATTTACAACAAGCAATCATTGAAGAACTAGGCGTGAAATCGGTCATCGATCCTCAAAATGAAATTCGTGTCAGTATCGATTTTATGAAAGAATATTTGAAGAAAAATCCCTTCTTAAAAACGTTAGTATTAGGGATCAGTGGCGGACAAGACTCTACTTTAGCTGGACGTTTAGCGCAATTGGCGATGGAAGAAATGCGAGAAGAAACGAAAGATGACAGTTACCAATTCATCGCTGTACGGTTGCCATATGGCGAACAGGCGGATGAAGAAGATGCGAAAGCTGCGTTAGAATTTATCCAACCAGACGTCCAATTACGTGTAAATATCAAACCTGCAGTTGATGCACAAACACAAGCATTGACTGAAGCAGGTGTGGAAATCAGTGATTTCAATAAAGGAAACATCAAAGCACGTCAACGTATGATCACCCAATATGCGGTTGCTGGACAACGTGCAGGGGCTGTGATCGGTACCGACCATGCAGCTGAAAACATTACTGGGTTCTTTACAAAATATGGGGATGGCGGAGCAGATATCCTTCCGTTGTTCCGTTTGAATAAACGCCAAGGCAAAGCGCTATTGAAAGTCTTGAATGCACCAGAACATTTATACACAAAAATCCCAACGGCTGACCTAGAAGACGGCAAGCCAATGGTTGCGGATGAAGTCGCATTAGGCGTCACTTATGATGAAATCGACGACTATTTGGAAGGAAAAGAAATTCCAACAGATGCGCAACAAAAGATCGAACAATGGTGGAATAAAACACAACATAAACGTCATTTACCAATTTCGATCTTTGATGATTTTTGGAAATAAATGAAGTGAAAAAAAATCAAATAAACCGTGAATCCTTTGTTGAATAAGGGAATCACGGTTTCTTTTTGTTTTTGAAATTGATTAGGTTAAAACGCTTTTCTCACAACCTAGATAAACGGTGTTCAAAAAGCTGACCTTCAACATTAAGATGAAAAATCAAAAAATATGGAAAGCTATTTTCTGATTTTCCATCTTACTGCTCAGGTCAAAACGCTTTTTTCACAACCTCAACTATAATACACCTTCATCTTTATATCTTGGTCGTAGTTGCCGAAGCCTTTGCCAAATAAGGTGCAGCCGCCGACGTTTTTTGCGTCTTCTTTGACTTCGATGCGGAAAGTCCAGACATCTTCGTTTCTTGGGATGTCATTGATTGTGATTTCAGATAAAGGTTCACCGTTGATATTGGTCAAATGTTTGGTGATGCGGATCGTTTTCAACAATCCATACTGATTTAAGTTATCTGGATACCAGTCAGGTGTGTGTTTTCCGCGAATGTCTGCGAAATCTCCCGGACTTGTCCAGTTACCTAGTTCCACACCGTTTAAGCTAAATGTGATATCAGATGGCCAATTGTCATTGGAAAATGGAAATTCAGAAGAAAGTTCAACAGATAATTCTAACATTTCCAAAGTATCTTCTTCGTTCAAAAAATTCGGAGTTTGATATTCTACGAACCCGCTTGTAAACCATAAGATCCGTGCATCCATGCGACGTGGATCGGCAAAGTAACGTGGTTCATCGACTTTGCCAATAAAGTCATGGATCGTTGCCAGACCGCATGTCGGCTCGATTGAATAGCGAGTGTAATGACCAATAGGGATCGATGTTTCTTTTGTGTCAAACGCATTGAAGATTTTTTCTGGAAACGTGATGTTGATTTTATCGACACGTAAGCTGGAGATTTTTTTTTGGCCGATTTTCTCAGATTTGATGATGTTCGCTTCCTCAAGTTTTTTTACATGCATCGTCGTAATGGCACTACTGATTCCGAGTGCTTGGGCGAGCTCTTTGATATTCATTTTATTCTTTGAAAGTAGCTGGATGATTTTTATCCTTGTTTTACTAGCTAATGCTTCATAGACAGGTAACGATTCTTCGTTGATTTGTAGTTGCATGGTTTACACCTCATACTTAGGTTTTTTATTTAGTTTTATATTAACATAAATATTAATTTATAGCAGTTAAATATAATATAGATATTTATAATTAACAAATACATTAATTATTATACAATAATAATTTTATATTTAACAATATTATTATTGACAACGCTTTCAAAGAAAGATATGATTCACTTATGAATTAAAGGAGGGGAATATATGGATGCTGTAATGTCAGTTAGTCGTGGGCAAAAGATAGGGGAAATCGATCGTCGTTTGTATGGCTCGTTTATTGAACATATGGGACGTGCAGTATATGGGGGGATCTATCAACCGGATCATCCTACTGCAAATGACCAAGGATTTCGCCAAGATGTCATGGAGCTAGTCAAAGAATTATCTGTACCACTGATTCGTTACCCGGGTGGGAATTTTGTTTCTGGCTTCAATTGGGAAGACAGTGTGGGACCTGTAGAGGGGCGACCGAAAAGATTAGACCTTGCATGGCGTTCCTTAGAAACGAACCAAGTCGGTGTACATGAATTTGCTGCATGGTGTCAAGAAGTGGGTGCAGAGATCAATATGGCGGTCAATCTTGGGACTCGTGGTTTAGATGCGGCAAGAAATCTAGTCGAATATTGCAATTATCCCGGTGGTACTTATTGGAGTGAGAAAAGAAAAACGAATGGGCAAATCGAACCGTTTGCGATCAAGACTTGGTGTTTAGGAAATGAAATGGATGGGCCTTGGCAAATCGGTCATAAGACAGCAAAAGAGTATGGAAGGTTGGCAGAAGAAACGGCGAAAGCCATGAAACTTGTTGATGAGTCGATCGAAGTGGTTTTATGTGGCAGTTCCAATAGTCAAATGCCAACATTTGGCGAGTGGGAATTAACAGTCCTTGATCAAGCCTATGACCAAATCGATTATCTGTCATTTCATCAATATTATGGCAACCCTACAGATGATCTTGGAAACTACTTAGCTCGTTCACTGGATATGGATCAATTTATTTCAGGCGTTGTCGCAATGTGCGATGCGATAAAAGCGAAAAAACACAGCAAGAAACAAATCAATCTATCCTTTGATGAATGGAATATTTGGTACCATTCTGCGGAACATGATTTAACAGTCAAGCCATGGCAAGTTGCTCCGCCATTGTTAGAAGACCACTATAATTTTGAAGATGCCTTGGTGTTAGGCTGCTTGTTGATCACCTTATTGAAGCATGCCGATCGGGTGAAAATTGCTTGCCTGGCACAGCTTGTCAACGTGATTGCACCCATCATGACAGAAGAAGATGGTGAAGCTTGGCGACAAACGATCTATTATCCATTTATGCAAGTTGCTACATTAGGGCAAGGCGTGGCTTTACGACCTGAAATCACTGTAGATACGTATGCGACAAGTGAATTTGTCGCAGTCCCATATTTAGAAAGCATTGCGGTGATCGATGAGGAAAAAAATGAGTTGGTGATCTTTGCGGTGAATCGTGGAGAAGAGGAGATGCACTTGGATCTACATCTTCCTGACTTAGAGATTGCGGAAGTTATCGACTTTTCAGAGATGAGTGGGTACGTGATCAAAGCGGTCAATCAAGCTGGAAATGAGCAAATCAAACCAGTATCCTCTCAGGCGTATGAACGAAAAGAAAATCAGCTTCACTGTTTATTGAAACCGTTATCATGGAATGTGATCCGAACAAGCTTGACCCCGAAAAATTAAGGAGGAAATTCAACATGCGAGGAAAAAAATTCATTATTGGTTCATTATTGTTAGCTGCGACTGGAATATTAGGTGCTTGTGGTGGCGGTGCTTCATCTCAAAGTAACGAAGAAGGAGATGTCACCTTGACTTTTTGGAATGGGTTTACTGCTTCTGATGGGGAGATCTTGCAAGAAATCGTTAACGATTTTAATGAAAGTAATGACAAAAATATCAAGATCGAGATGGACGTGATGACTTGGGCGAACTTGAATGAAAAATTGCCAACGGCTATTTCTTCAAGAAAAGCGCCAGATTTTGTCGCACTGAATTACGCTGATTTTGCGCAATACGTTGAAAATGGTGCGGTGCAACCTATTGATGATTTCTGGGAATATGAAGGGGTGGATAAAGGAGACTTTCAAGACACCGCCATTGATCTAGGGACGGTCGATGAGCAACAATACTTCATCCCGATGCAGGTACAAGGGATGTACATGTATTGGAACAAAGAGCTATTCAAACAAGCAGGTATGGATGAAACGACACCACCAACGACTTGGACAGAATTGACAGAAATGGCACCACAACTAACAGATAGTAGTAAAAATGTTTCAGGTTTTGTTTTCAACAAAGATGGTACTGCTCCTCTTTACAACTGGATGTTGGCAAATGGTGGAAAACTTGTCAGCGATGATTATACAAAATCTGAGTTTGCTTCACCAGAAAACTTAGAAACATTAAAAGCAATCCAAAAAATGATCCACGTTGATAAAGCAGGGCCAGAATCGATTTCAGGAGCAGAAATGGATAATTTGATGAATGCTGGGCAGTTGTCGATTATCATCAATGGACCGTGGTTGAATAATGGCTTGAAAGCCAACGAGATCGATTATGGAGTGACGACCTTGCCACAAGCTAGTGCTGACGGTGAGAAAACCGCGATTTTAGATGGTGTGGGTTATGCCATTCCAGCAAGTACAGATAGCAATAAAAAAGAGGCGATTTACGAATTCCTAAAATATTGGAATACAAGCGAAATCGGTAAAAAGTGGAGCATTGAAAATGGCTTCCCTGCATATCTATCCTCTGTTGCAGAAGATGAAGAAGTAAAGAATGATCCTATCGTTTCGGAACTATCGAAACAAATGGAATATGCTGAACCTTTCCTCCCAGGATTCACGAAGATTGCAGCGATCAATAATGATATCATCAATCCGTTGATCGAAAAATTATTGGCGGGTGAAGATCCAGAGAAATTGATGAATGATGCAGATGATAAGATCAATGACTTATTGAAAGAATGATCGAGGAACAACTTCCCATGGCATCGAATCGACGAAGAGAACAGAAATGACCTCGTAGTAAATAAGGCGGAAGAGATTAAAATGGAAAGCAGTTTTTATCGCTTTCGCCTTATTTCATATAGGTCACAATTCCTATGTTTTTTTCTTGGTTTCATAGCTAGAGCTGTTTATTTAGGAAATCATTCGAATAAAAAAGAGGGGCTACAATAGCTAATTTAAATCTATAAATACCTATAAAATTAGTGGGTAATCTTTTAAATATGCGTATTTTAGTTTTGAGAGGAAAAAGTAGCACTCGATTTCGTTGAAGAATTTCCAATGAAAATGAATATACCAATTTACGAATTTCTTTCGCTGGTAAACTATCCTAATATCAAAGCTAGAGCAGTTCTATCGAATGGCAGCATCTACAAAAGCATTGACTAAATAGAAACAAATAAGCAAATTGAGCGCTTTTGCGTGGTTACAACGCAAAACTTCTCAAAAATACAAGATGAATAAGGAGGGAAACCGATTTGTCAAACTTGTAACATCTATAAATTAAAAAAATCGACAGATACATCGAAAACTAGCAAATCTTCGTCAGAACCACAGCCAGCAATCAACGACAAAAATCGTGAAAACCAAACGATCAAAAATCGTTGTAGAAACATTGGATGACAATACCAGTCTGAACTTAGCGAGTTATCGTGCTTGATCTACATGTTTTTAATCAAATTAAAATCGTAGAATGATAGGATTCGTTGTATCCGAATTGACGCCTGTGGAGTGTTAAATCAAACGAGAGTAGCGAGAACATGGCAAAATCGGACACAGAGAAACAGGAAATAAACATTGATCTGACAACTTTTATAGTTGGTTAGAAATATTTATAGATTTTTGGCAACGGGGAATAGACGAAAATGAAAGCATTATCCAGATATTGGAACCGACCGGATCGAGCGGCGTATTTGTTTTTAGTGCCATCCTTTTTGATTCTACTGTTATTCACAGTAGTACCGCTGATTGGTACATTCGCAATCAGTTTTACTGATTTGAACATCTTTTTTACTTCCAGAGAGTTTGTAGGCATGAGTAATTTTTTACGGATCTTTGAGGATGAACGTGCAGTCAATTCACTTTTGCATACATTGTATTTTACCTTACTTGAAACTCCTACACAGATTATCGTTGGCTTATTAGCAGCGGTTATTTTGTCGAAAAATACCCGTTTCAATCGTTTTTGTCGGTCAACATTTTATATTCCTGTGATTTGCTCGCTCACTTCTATTGCGATCATCTTTTCGATGTTGCTTGATCCAAACGTTGGAGCGATTCCTTATCTCTTTTCACAAGTAGGTTTGCCGATTCCGCAATTTTTCCGTGACCCAACCTTAGCGATGCCAACGGTGGCGCTTATGACAGTTTGGAAAAATTTCGGGGTCACCATGACGATCTTGATTACTGCAATTCAAGGGATTTCACCTTCGCTTTACGAATCGGCTCAAATGGATGGCGCAACGAATCGTCAACAATTCTTTAATATCACATTACCGCAGATCGTTCCATCCCTTGGTTTTTGTATATTGACCAATCTGATTGGTTCCATGCAAGTATTTGACCAAGTCTATGTGGCGACGAACGGTGGTCCACAGTTCAAAACGGAAACAGCTGTCCAATATATTTATAGTCGAGGTTTTACTGCACCGTATGAATTGGGCTATGCGTCCGCATTATCTTCCGTATTGTTTGTCATCGTTGCGGCGATCGCCATTTCGACAAACTTGTACATGGGCAGAAAAGAAAAACAAATGAAATAGGGGGAAACAAGATGCTTTCGGAAAGTTATACAGCAGTTGAAGCGAATCGACGGAAAAAGTTCGATGGGAAGAAATGGCTACGTGTCGTGGGAATGTTGCTTGTATTGTTGATTATTGCATTTCCTTTTTTATGGTTGATCATTTCCTCGTTCAAGTATGAAAAAGACATCATTTCATTTCCCCCGAGAATTTTTGCAGATGAATATACGTTTGACAATTATATCAAGGTCTGGACGACGATTCCGTTATTGGACTATATCAAAAACACTGTAATTTTTGCAGGTGGGACAGTGATCACTTCTGTGTTCTTTGATTCTCTCGCAGGATATGCGTTTGCACGAATGCGTTTCAAAGGGAAATCGGTGTTGTTTTACTTTGTTTTGTTAACGATGATGATCCCTTTTCAAGTCTTCATGATCCCACTGTTTATCCAAGCGAATTTTCTAGGCATGTTAGACACGTATGCCGGATTGATCATTCCTAGGATGACTACTGCTTTTGGGATATTTATGATGCGGTCGTTCTTTGTGACCTTACCTGATTCATTGGAAGAGGCCGCACGTATCGATGGTTTGAGTGAGTTCAAGATTTTCTTGAAGATCATGTTGCCGTTGAGTAAGCCGACACTGTTGTCATTGGCGATTTTCACGCTGATGAACAGTTGGAATGACTTACTTTACCCATTGATCTTGACAACAAGTTCGAGAATGCGGACGTTGCCTGCGGGATTGGCGTTATTCACGGGACAAAACATCTCGTTTTATGGACCAGTAATGGCTGGAACAGTGATTTCGATGTTACCGTTATTGATTATTTATGTTTTTGCTCAAAAATACTTTGTACAAGGAACTGCTATGTCTGGCATGAAAGAGTGAGAAAATGAAATTAGTCGAAACAAAGTGGTATGGTCAATTGATCCAAATTTCCGATCATATCTTATTAGGTATTTTGTGGGTAGTCGTTTCTCTACCTTTGGTCACAGTGGTATCTGCTACTACAGGAGTGTTTACGACGTTGGATAAATGGAAATCTGGGGAATCCGGTCAGGTTTGCTATTGGTTTTTACAAGGTTTCAAAAGAAAGTTTATTCTCCAAACATTGATGAGCGCTTTAACGATCATCATTTTTTTCTCGATCAATCGTATGTTCCAAGAATCTGATGTGCTTTTAGTGATTAGTGGTTACATGGCAACGATGGTCTTTACGATGTTCTTGCTTTCATGGAGCTATCGTCTGGCAAAAGATGAAACGATTTCTTTGAAGCAGCTCTTTCAGGAAAGTACGTTATGGGTATTGTTCAACTTTTTGAGAAATCTGCTTTGTTGTGGGGTGTTGTTGGTTTTTATGGTACTTGTTTTTATGTTTCCCCCGATTATTTTTGTGTTAGCCGGTGGGGTTTGGTGGTTGATCGATCAG
Source organism: Enterococcus sp. DIV1094 (assembly GCF_017316305.2). Lineage (NCBI taxonomy): Bacteria > Bacillati > Bacillota > Bacilli > Lactobacillales > Enterococcaceae > Enterococcus > Candidatus Enterococcus mangumiae. The sequence goes on along the minus strand of NZ_CP147250.1, from coordinate 614,598 downwards.
TTGATGGGGAGTAGGAAGAGAAAAGGAGTGTGGCAATGAAAAAAGTAGAGATAGACGTGCGGAAAGGTTTCTCTAAAGGGACGATCAGTCCAAGACTTTTCGGTTCATTTATCGAACATATGGGAAGTGTGGTCTATAACGGGATCTATGAACCAGATCATCCAACCGCTGATGCGAATGGATTTAGACAAGATGTACTTTCTTATGTGAAAGAGCTGTCTTTAGGTGTGATCCGTTATCCTGGAGGAAACTTCACGTCAGGCTATGATTGGCAAGATACGATTGGACCAATCAGTGATCGTCCAAAAAAAATCGATCTTGCATGGCAAGGGATCGAACCGAATACATTCGGGCTACATGAATTTTTCCAATGGATAGACATGGTAGAAGCGGAGCCGATCATGACAGTGAATCTAGGGACAAAAGGAATCGATGATGCGCGTAATCTAGTAGAGTATTGTAATTTTCCTGAAGGTACCTCGTGGAGTGAATTACGGCAAAAAAATGGGCAGCAGAAGCCTTTTGATGTGAAGCTTTGGTGTTTAGGGAATGAACTAGACGGGCCGTGGCAAATTGGCGCAAAAAGTGCGTATGAGTATGGTCGCTTAGCTAATGAAGCTGCCAAAGCGATGAAATTAGTGGATGAATCCATCGAAACGATTCTAGTGGGCAGTTCAACACCGCGTTTAGCCTCTTATCCTGAATGGGACCGAATTGCTTTAGAAGAAGCCTATGAAAATGTGGACTATATTGCTTTACACAATTACATCGATAAATATGACGAAGACGATTTGACGAAGCCACCGAAAAACGAACGAGCGGATACAAAGGTATACTTAGCGAAAGCCGAGCGATTTGACCGACAGATTGAAGAAATCATTGCGACATGTGATTACGTCAAAGGCTATTTGCGTAGCGATAAGACAATGTACTTAGCTTTTGATGAATGGAATGTCCATAGCCAACCAGACCAAGTCCATCAAAAATTTCAAGTCGGCTCACCGATCGATTGGTGCCATTTCACAATGGAAGATACCTTATTATTTGGAACGTTGGGCCTTGCGATTTTGCGACATGCTGGCCGTGTGAAAATTGCTTGTCAATCCCTCCTAGTCAATACGATCCCGCTTATTTTAACGGAAAAAAATGGCAGTGCCTGGGTGAATCCGACGTACTACGTAATGCAGCACTTGGCAAACTATGCGAAAGGGGAAGTATTAGACCAACAGATGGTTTGTCCTACTTATGAGTGTGCGGATGGGCAAGTGGTTCCGATCATTGACAGCGTAGTGGTCGAAAACGAACATGAAATCGTATTGTTTTTAGTGAATCGCACAGAAGAGGAAGTAACGATCACGACAACACATGATTTTGATCTGGAAACTAAGGCGGTCCAACTCGTCTTAAAGAGTAATGATCTGCTTGATAAAAATACGAAAGAAGCACCGGATACGATTCAACCATTGCAACAAGAAATCGCTGTAAACGAAATGAACAAGATCCACGTAGTGCTTGAAGCATATTCTTGGAATGTCATCAGACTAAAAAAATGCGAGGGACCTTTATGAAAAAAACAATGTATATGAATCCAATCGTTCTTGAAAGAGCTGATCCTTGGATCTACAAGCATACGGACGGATACTATTATTTTACGGGTTCTTTACCTGGTTACCAGTCGATTGAAGTGAGACGTGCGAAAACGATCGATGGCTTGAAAGAAGCAGAAACGTTACTGGTTTGGCATGCGCCGGAAACTGGACCGATGAGCCAGTTAATCTGGGCTCCGGAGATCCATTATATCCAAGAAAAATGGTACATCTATTTTGCAGCGAGTGATCATGCAGAGATACGTGACCGAGAGCATCACCATCGAATGTTCGTCCTTGAGAACTCTTCAATTGACCCTATGAATACCGATTGGGAAGTGAAAGGACAAATCATTACTGCCGCAGACACATTTAGTTTAGACGGGACGACTTTTACACATCAAGGGAAGTTGTATTATGTGTGGGCGCAATTAGATCCTCGGATTCCTGGGAACTCCAACCTCTACTTATCAGAAATGGCGAATCCTTGGACGTTGACTGGCAAACAATTGCTGTTAGCGATCCCAGAATTTCCTTGGGAGAAACGAGGATTCTCAGTTAATGAAGGCCCCGCCGTATTGATTCGTAATGGGAAGGTATTCATCACTTACTCAGGTAGTGCCACAGATGAAAATTATGCGATGGGGCTATTATGGGCAGAGGCGTCAGCTGATTTATTAGACGGTTATTCGTGGCATAAACATTCTGAACCGGTCTTTGTTTCTTCTGAGGAAAATAAACAATTTGGACCAGGACATAACTCCTTTACTCTCTCAGAAGATGGTCAGGAAGATGTATTAGTTTATCACGCACGACCAGAAAAAAATGAAGGAATCGATCCACTGAATAATCCGAATCGCCATGCCAACGCACAAGTATTTTCATGGGATACAGAAGGGTTCCCGGTTTTTGGTGAACCAGTGGCATATGCGGCAGATGTGCGCGCGTCATTTCAAGCAAAGTGACAGAAGAGATCAACTTCGAGAAATAAGCGGTAATAGCCGAATTTGTTCTTCAAATTTTGGACTATTACCGCTTATTCTTTGTGTTGGCAGAAGCCGAAGACAGCGTTCGATTTCTTTTGTTTTCTATTTATTTTTTTATAAAATTGATAGTAAAAATTGTTTGTTTTTTGAACTTTACTTTCATTTGAGGAGCGACTAGAATAAAATAGGCGTTAAAGTAGTTTAGAAAAAGTGAAGGAGCGCTCTCTTGAAAAGATATTTAGATAAGCTTTCAACCAAACAACAAAATATTCTACGAATCACTACTCTTGGGGTAGTAACAGTCTTAGTGATCCTTTTAAGTAATTTATATTTGCAATGGTGCCAGAATAATCTTTCTGTTGATCTAGCCTTGAAATTTGCTTTTTCTTGGCACACAGAAAAATTCTTACTTGCTTGTTTCGTGTTACTCACGGTCTTTTTATTTATGGTCGCTTTTGCAGGTTCTTATATTTTCGGTCTGCTTTTTTATCTCGTAAGTATCGGTATTTTAGGTTTTGCGAATTACTTGAAAATGAGCTATCGTCAAGAACCGATCTATCCAGATGACCTCAAGATGATCACAGAGTTCAATTTATTAAAAGACATGACAGGAACACCGATTTTTATCGGGTTGATGCTAGTAGCGGCACTCGCCTTTGGTGGTGTAGTTTGGGCAATTGTCCGTAGTTTCAAAAAAGACCGGACATTCCAAATCTACCGTGTGTTAACTTTAGTCATGACAGTCGCAATGATGGGCTATTTCAGTAATTTCAATAATCCAAATAATTTATTGCGTAAAGCCTACAATCAAACGGCGTTATGGATTCCATACAGTCAGAAAATGAATTATTATAATACAGGATTTATTGGTGGCTTTTTGTATAATCTAAGAGTCGAGCCAATGGAAAGACCTGAAGGCTATTCAAAAGAAAAAATCAAAGAGATCACTGAGAAATATCAAGCAAAAGCAGATGAAAAAAATCAAACGGCAAGCGATGAGCAGCCAAATATTATTTATGTGATGAGCGAAAGCTTTTCAGATCCAAGTCATCTAAATGGTGTAACAGTGACAGGTGATCCGTTAGCTGACTATCGTGAAGTGGCGAATCAAACCTATAGTGGCCGGATGCTTTCTCAAAATTATGGTGGTGGAACAGCGAATATTGAGTTCGAAGCGTTGACAGGTCTATCAATGGCATTATTCAATGGTCAAATGACCACGCCTTATACGATGCTCGTTCCAAAGCTTGATCAATTACCATCGCTTGTGTCGACACTCAATGCACAGAACTATCAAACAACGGCGATCCATCCGTACAATACATCTATGTATAAGCGTGAAGATGTCTATCAGACATTAGGTTTTGATTCATTTATCAGTGAGAGGAATATGACTTATACGGATACCATTGATAATAATCCTTATATTTCCGATGAATCTGCCTATAAAGAAATCTTGGATTTATTGAAAGATGAAGAAACACCGCAATTTATCCATCTAGTCACGATGCAGACGCATATGCCTTATGCAGGCAAGTATTCGCAACTAGATTTTTCTGCTACGACAGAAGATAATAATGGAACGGATACCCTCAATAATTATTTGCAAGATATTGCTTATAGTAGTGAAGCGTTGAAAGCATTCACTGAAGCGCTGAAAGATACTTCAAGGAGAACATTGGTCGTGTTTTGGGGCGATCACTTACCTGGGATCTATTCAGATGAGATCAAAAATAAAAATGAGAAGCAGGCGTTACATCAAACAGAGTTTTTAATGTTTGATACAGCTGGTAAGTTAGAGAAACGAGAAACAAATGATGCAGTCACTAGTCCATTTTATTTTGCAGCAAGTCTACTAGAACAAACGAATCTAAAGACCACTGGATTTTATCAATTATTACTTGAAATGGAGTCAGCCATCCCAGCATTTGAACGCGAACTGTATTTTCAAAATGGCCAGTGGGGAAAAGAAGCTCAGCTGAATCGGGCACAAGAGGAAGTCTACGAGGCGTATCGCTTGATCCAGTATGATCTAGTTTCAGGGGAACAATATAGTTTGGATACAGGTTTTTATGAGAAATAAACGATAAAAATAACATTTTATTTATAGAATGACTTGTTTTCTACTAGAAAAAACAGGTAAAATAGAGAAAGAAAATGAAGAAAGTAGGAGAACCTATGTTACCGAATCTCGGTTATTATGTGCAGACTGTCGATAAAATCGTCAAAGAAACAGAAGCAATCGGCGAAACGATGCACCCTAAATACGAAAAAATCAGAGAAGCAATCGATCAAAACAAAACAGCTGATCTCACGCAAGAAGAGTTAGTTGAGACTGTCGATTTATTTGAAAAAGGCACTGAAAAATATCGCACGATGCTGAAGAAAATCAGTACATTGCGTCCGCCAGCAAAAGTGATGGGTATCCATAAGAACTTTGAAAAAGCGTACAAAAATTATGTAGCTGGTTGTGAAGAGATGACTCAAAGTATCGAACCGGAAAAAGGCATCGATACAGCACAATTTGATGCGTCAGAAGCAAAACAAGACCAAGCAACAGATGATATTTCAGCAGCTATCCAAAAAATGACTAATCTATTAATGAAATAATCAAAAATCCGAGACGACTGAAAATAGGTTTCCTATTCTCAAACGTCTCGGATTTATTTATTATTGATGTTTTTCTTCGTAAAGAGAAGAAATCGTGGTGTACCACTCAAAGATGTGAGAAATCAATACTTTCGCTGCGGCATAGACAGGAATCCCTAAAATCACACCGATCACACCAAATAATTTTCCAGATGTCAATAAGACAAGTAAAATCGTCACTGGATGGATCGACAGCTGATTTCCTAGTACAAGCGGCGAAATCAAACGGCCCTCAATCGTTTGTTCTAATGCAAAAACGATCAGTACTTTGACTAACATGACTGGACCTGCGACAATCGCTAAAAAGACAGCAGGTATCATGGCTAGGAATGAACCGAGATAAGGAATCAAATTCAAGAAACCAGCAATTATCCCTAAGGTAACAGCATATTCTAAGCCGATGATCGCAAATCCAATCATAAACATGATTGCAACCGCAAAAGCGACAGTCAGCTGTCCTCGAATGTAAGAAGAAACTTGATCATTCATCTCACCTAATACTTTCAAAGTTGGTACTCTCATCCGAGTAGGCAAGAATTTCACCAAGTAAGGCGCTAATTGTTTCCCATCTTTCAACAGATAAAACAAAATAAACGGCATCGTCAAGACAGCAACGACGATCGTTGCTACTGCACCAACAAAGCTACCTAAGCTTTGGACAGTCGTTTTCGATAGATTCTGTAAAATATCTCCGGCAGAATTCATAAACTGATCGCCAGTTTTTTCGAGTTGTTCTCGAAATTGATTGAATAGTGGGTCACGTAAGATCTCTGTTAACTTGTCATCGATCGTTTCAACATATTGTGGGAAATTGCTAACAAAGCTGACGGTCTGTTCCTGGATTTTAGGAATGATCACGACACTTCCCCATACGATCAAAGCGACTACAAGTATAAATAGTCCGATGATGCTATAAAGTCTGGGGATCTTTTTCTTTTCCAAATAATCGACCACAGGATTCATCAGGTAATATAGGATACCCGCTAAAATGATCGGTAAACCTACAATTGCTAGAAACTGCCAAATTGGTTCGAAAAGATAAGAAACTTTGGTGAATAGGAAAACAATCAGTAGGACTAAAAGAACAACTAATAAAGCTGTGACTACTTGATTGTTTAAGAACCAACGCCAAAACCAAGAGGCAGGTTTGATTTTTCTCTTTTTGTCCTCTGCCATTTATTTCACCTGCTTATAATTGATTATTGTGCCAACATTGATTTCTGGCAATTGATAGGGGGACAGATAGATCCCATTGACGATTTTGTCCCCTTTTGGCGGTTCTTCAAAAACCAAAGTCACGTGGCCAACCGTTGTTAGATTTTCATTGGCTAACGGACCAACATGTTCGATCGTATATTCCTGATGATCAAAAGAAATCCGATCATTTGTTTCAAGAGAAAAATTCTCTTTTGTGCTAAATTCTTGAATGATCGTATAGTCACGCAGCGCAGAGGTTGCTGACTGATCAAATAAAATCAGCATCGATTCTTCTGGGTTGATTGCTGATGTCCCTATTTCTGTTATTGTTGCTTGAGTCATTTCATTTCTCTCCTTTACTCCTACAAAAATCAATGATTCTATCGCTACAAAAACAGTATAACATATTCTCTTTGATTACCGTCATGAATGGATGTATGATAGAATAAATTAGAATTCTTATTTTGAGGAGGATCAAAATGTTAAAAAAAATCATTCTAGGAACATACACAAGACGAAAAAGTGAAGGCATTTATCAAATCGAATTAGATACAGATAAAGGAAGTTTAGAAAATCTAACATTAGTGACAAAAGAAAATAGCCCCACTTATGTAGCAAAAAGCGAGGCAGGAAATCTTTACACGGTAACAAGTGTCGATGGCTTAGGTGGCGTAGGTGCGTATGATCATTCGTACAATTTTTTGAATGCGGTAACAGAAGCCGGTGCCCCATTGTGTTACGTGACAGTTGATGAAAAACGTCAACTTATTTATGGCGCAAATTACCATAAAGGAGAAGTCAATGTTTATCGTATCTCTGAAGACGGTAGTTTAGAGGCGACAGATGCAGTCTTTCATCAAGAACCAACTGGCCCACACAAAAATCAAGATCATGCACATGTCCATTACACAGATTTAACACCTGATCAACGATTGGCAGTGTGTGATCTAGGAACGGACCGCGTATACACGTATGATGTAGATGAACATGGCAAATTGACTTTGAAAGCAGTCTTAGAAGTAGAGCCGGGAACAGGGCCGCGTCATTTAGTTTTCCATCCGAATAATCAATTCGCCTATTTATTTGGTGAGTTAGATAGTACAGTCCGCGTACTTTCATACGATGAAGAAACGGGCGAATTCAAAGAGGTACAAAAAATCAGTACATTACCTGAAGGATTCACCGATGAAAACGGTGGTGCTGCCATCCGTATTTCCAAAGATGGACGCTATGTCTACGCATCAAATCGTGGACATAATTCAATTGCCGTATTCGCTGTGAATGAAGATGGCTCACAGTTAGAAAACGTACAAACGATCTCAACTGAAGGGGATTTCCCAAGAGATTTTGCTTTAGATCCAGCGAATGACTACGTGGTATGTGCGAATCAGAATACAGACAATCTTACTTTGTACAAACGTGATGCTGAGAATGGAAAATTAACATTGATCCAAAAAGACATTTATGCACCCGAGTGTGTCTGCGTTTACTTTGATTAAGGAGTATTAACATGAATAAAGAAGAAGTATTAGACCGATTACGTGAAGAATTAGAGATTCCATTTTTTCAAGGAAAAATAGAAGACAAAGAGTATAGTGAAGAAGAATATCAAAAAATCAAAAATGATTTGATCAAGTATTTTGATGACTATGTTCGCAATGTTGAGAATTAAAGCGACAAATATCGTTTAAAAGAAAGTGATTTTTTCTTATCTTGAACCAACTTGACCCTATAGTATAAAAATGGAGGACATATGAAAGAGTGGAAAATGATTTTTTGCGCTTTTCTTTTAACGCTGCTCTTAAACTTTGGGCTAGCTTATCTGTTGGATAGACCATTCAAATGGTGAATCACTTTAGGTATGTTCATAGGTTTCTCCATTGCCTATTTACTTGGTTCAAGAAGGAATAGCAAAAAGAATTAGTTCTGTTAGAAACACTTTATTTTAAGTATCAAAAATCACGATATTCTTCCTTGAAAAGCTAGATAAGGAGCATAAGTAAATGAGTAATCTAAGCTGGTTTTCTGGTGGAGACGATCGACGCAAAAAAGCAGAAGCGTTAATAACGGAATTAATCGATGACTTAGAGGTAAATTCGGAAAGCCAATCGCTTAGAGTGGTACTAAAATCCAATCTAAGAAATCTACAAAATGAAGGAGCGTCAGCGCCATTACTACTAAGCCGTATGAATGTAGAAATAGCGAATGCAATAAAAAAAGATGGCGTATCGTTAGATGAAGCTTATTCCAAAAAACTGCAGGAACTGATATCTCTATCAAATATTAGATATGGTTAATCGTTTTTTAGATCAATCAACTCTGTCTAACCAATAAAAAAGACTTCATGAACATTCGCAATGAATGTTCATGAAGTCTTTTTTTCTCCACAAGTTCAAGAGAAACAGTTAATCGATCGTGACTAGAAGTCTTTACCGAATGCGGTTGCTTTATCTAATGCAGCTTGCATCAATTCTTCTGCACGATCTGGTGTATAGTCGATACCTTCGATAAATAATTGGTCGACTTGTTCGATGCCGACAAAATTCAAGATTGCTTTTACATATTGAGAAGCAAAGTCTTGTCCATTGTAGACGCCGCCATTTGATTGGATGTGTAATGCTTTCTTTCCAGTAACTAGGCCAACAGGACCGTTTTCTGTATACTTGAAAGTTTTACCAGCAACATTGACCGTATCAAACCAAGCTTTTAATTTTGTAGGAATATTCAAATTCCATAAAGCGTTGGCAATAACGATTTTATCTGCTGCTAGGAATTGCTCTGTCAATTCGTTGAAACGAGCAATTTTTTGTTGTTGGTTTTCAGATAGACTAGAGAAATCTGCACCTGCACGAAGCGCTTCCCATCCAGAAAGCAATTCTTCATCAATTTCTGGGATATCATCACGATAAAGGTCTAAAACAGTTACCTCGTCGCTTGGATGATTTTCTTTGTAGCTAGTTAAAAAACTAGTTAATGCGTTAACTGAACGTGATTCTTGTGCAGTTAATGGATGTCCTTTGATTACTAATACTGATGCCATAATCTCTCTCCTTTAGTCGTAATTGTTAACTTTACCGCTAACAATACCAGTTTACTTTAAACAGAAAAGGCTATCAAGTATTTTTACTGATAAAAAGTAAGTTATTTTTTTGAATATCAAAAGGAGCTAGTTAGTTCGCGGTTTTCAAACAACTTCATGTTGTCGATAACATACGTCGCTTGAAACCCATTTTCTGATAGATAAGCAGCAATTTGTTGTGCTGAATCATTCGATGCCCCAACGATATAATAATGTTTTTTTACATCCAGATTATTTAATTGTGCGGATAAACTGGTAACAGGAATGGATATGGAATGGCTTAAGTGTTTTTTTATATACTCGTTTGTCTTGCGGATATCTAAAATCATGACATCTTTTTTCTGATAGACAAAATAGAGTTCATGGACGGTTATTGATTTGATCATGGCGTTCATCCTTTTTTTATAATGACCCTATTTTAGATGCAGAGAATAGGAGAAACAAATCTTTTTACTCAACTTATTCTTTTTTTAATAAATATGAAAAAAAGTTGTAAATGACTTGCAAAACAATCGGATGGTGTTATAATGACAAGGTGTCATATGACAGTGTGTCATTTTTATGTGGGGAGGAATCAACGATGCCGACACAGACTTTTTTTCATCTACCAGAAGAAAAACAGCAAAGATTATTAGAAGCTGCCAGGGTTGAATTTTCAAGAGTACCATTGAATGAAGCTTCGATTGCTCAGATCGTGAAACTTGCTGGGATCTCTCGTGGTAGTTTTTATCAATATTTCGAGGATAAAGAAGATCTCTATTATTATTATTTTGAAACTGTACGTAGTGACAGTACAAAAAATATGATCCAATTGATCAAAGAGTCAAAAGGAGATTTATTTATCGGTTTTGAGCGGTATTTTGGAAAAATGATCCGAGATATTCTAGAAGGTGAAAATGCCGCGTTCTATAAACATCTGTTTATGCATATGGATTATCGGGCTTCACGAAAAGTCGTGCCGCATCCACAAGGACATCGGCCATCACCGCATAAAAATCATCAAAAAACGTCTAAAGAGTTGATTGGTTTGATTGATCGTTCCAAGCTTAGAGTAAAAGACGATCACGAAATGGAATTATTGTTTCAATTAGTCATGAGTACAGTATTTACAACGATTGCCCATGCCTATAAATCACTTTCAACTTCTGAGGAGTATTCTGTTGAACAAGCCATTGCAGAATTCAATCTAAAACTGTCATGGATAAAAAATGGCGCTGATAAATAGAAAGAAGGGGAACGAATGCTAAAAATTGTCAAACGAATTTCATTGACCTCAGCGATCGCTGCCACGGTCTTCATGGTTATTCAAGTGTTAGCAGATCTTTATTTGCCAACATTAACATCCAACATCATTGACAAAGGAGTAGCAAAAGGTGACGTAGACTACATTTGGCAGACGGGATTTGTCATGATCGGATTTTCTTTGATCAGTATTTTTGCCGCTATTGCTAATACCTTTTTTGCTACACGCGAATCACAAAAATTAGGGAAACAATTGCGAACAGAAGTCTATCAAAAAGCCGAAAATCTAACGAAAGACAAGTTCGACAAGTACGGAACTGCTTCATTGATCACTCGTACGACCAACGACGTGACACAGATCCAACTTGTTATGCAAATGTTTTTACGCATGATGATCAATGCACCGATCACTCTTGTTGGAGCAAGTATCCTTGCTTATCAAAAAGATCATGAATTAACAAGAATATTCTTAGTCGTGATTCCTGTGATGGTTATTTTGATCGGCGGAATCATGTATTTTGCAGTTCCTCTATTCAAAAGTATGCAAAAGAAAACTGACCGTTTAAACCTTGTTTTTCGTGAAGGATTAACAGGTGTACGTGTGATCCGAGCATTCGACAAAACGCGTTTTGAAGAAAATCGTTTTGACATGGCGAATAAGGATTATACAAATACGGCAATCAAAGTCAACACGATCGTCGCATTGATGATGCCGTTGATGACGTTGATCATGAGTGGAACGAACGTAGCAATCACTTGGTTTGGTGGGCACTACATAGCAGATATGACATTAGAGGTCGGAAATCTGATTGCCTTCATGACCTATGCGATGCAGATCTTGATTAGTTTCATGATGCTGTCCGCCATCTTTATCATGGTTCCTCGTGCCCAAGCTTCGGCTGATCGGATCAATGAAGTGTTGGAAGAAGATGCTGGTATCGTTGACCCAGAACAACCAAAAACAGTCGGTTTAGCGGGCAAAGATGCAACGTTGTCATTCAAGCAAGTTGATTACCGTTACCACGGTGCAGAAAAACTAGCATTGGAAAATATTGACTTTGACGCATCATCCGGAGATATCGTCGCTATCATTGGCGGAACAGGTTCAGGAAAAACGACATTAGTGAACTTGATCCCACGTTTATATGATATCGAATCTGGTGAGATCGCCATCAATGGAACGAGTATTTCTGACATGACGCAATACAACTTGCGTGAATTGATGGGCTTTGTCCCTCAAAAAGCTGTTCTGTTTTCCGGAACGATCCGTGAAAATATGCAATACGGAAAAGAGGATGCAACAGATGAGATGATCTGGAAAGCCTTAGAGATCGCTCAAGCAAAAGATTTTGTCTCTGAACTTGAAGATGGATTAGACAGTCACGTAGAACAAGGTGGCGGGAATTTCTCTGGTGGTCAAAGACAACGTTTAGCAATCGCTCGTGCCTTAGTAAAAGAAGCAGACATCTATGTCTTTGATGATTCATTCTCCGCATTAGACTTCAAAACAGATGCGAAACTTCGTCAAGCACTAAAAGAAAATATGAAAGAAAGTATCACTGTCTTAGTGGCTCAACGAGTAAGTACAGTCATGGATGCAGATACGATCTTAGTACTAGATGAAGGAAAACTTGTCGGAAAAGGCACGCACAAAGAGTTATTAGCGACAAATGAAACCTACAAAGAAATCGTCAACTCACAATTGAGAGAGGAGGATTTAGCATGAGCAAAACAAACAACCGACCTCCTCAAGGCCCAATGGGTGGTGGACCAGGACGAAACATTGGTGCTAAAGGAGAAAAAGCAAAAAACTTTTGGGGGACTGTTCGACGGTTATTTGGCTATATGTCTAAGCGTTCAGTAGCGATCATCGCTGTATTTGTCTTAGCGATTGCAGCTGTCGTCTTCCAGATCCAAACACCAAAAGTCTTAGGGAAAGCAACAACAGAAATCTTCAACGGCGTCATGCTTGGTGCAAGACAAATGCAAGAAGGGCAACAAGTCACGAAATTCCCGATCGATTTTGACAAGATTGCTCAGATCATTGCGACAGTTATTGTGATGTATTTGATTTCGGCAGTGTTCAACTTCTTACAACAGTTCATCATGACACGCGTATCTCAACGTACGGTCTATGAGTTACGCCATGATTTAGAGACAAAAATGAACCGTGTACCGATCTCTTACTATGATACACATACGAATGGTGATATCATGTCTCGAGCAATCAATGACATGGACAACATTGCCAGCACTTTACAACAAAACTTGACTCAATTTGTTACAAGTGCAGTCACACTGATCGGGGTCATCGTCATGATGTTATCCATCAGCTGGCAATTGACATTAGTGGCATTGTTGATGATTCCATTAAGTTTGATCATTGTCATGGTCATTGCACCCAAGTCACAAGTTTTCTTCGCAGATCAACAAAAGAGTTTAGGGTTGCTAAACAACCAAGTAGAGGAAACTTATGCAGGACATACGATCGTCCAAACGTTTAACCATACAGCAAAAGACCAAGCAGTCTTTGAAATTGAAAATCAAAACTTATATGCTGCTGGTTGGAAAGCGCAGTTTATCTCAGCAATCATCATGCCACTGATGAACTTCGTCAAAAATCTAGGTTACGTCTTTGTGGCTGTTCTCGGTGGGATCAAAGTAGCAAATGGGAATATGGCATTAGGGGATGTGCAAGCATTCCTACAATATACGACACAATTTTCTCAACCAATCACACAATTGGCAAGCTTGATGAATACGATCCAATCAACAGTCGCTTCTGCCGAACGTGTCTTTGAAGTCTTAGACGAAGAAGAAATGACGAATGAAAAATCTGGTCTTCCAGTCGAAGAAAACACACCGTACAAAGTTCGTTTTGAAAATGTACAGTTTGGTTATACACCAGACCATTTATTGATGAAGGATTTCAATCTGGATGTGAAGCCGGGAGAAATGGTTGCAATCGTTGGTCCGACTGGTGCTGGTAAAACGACCTTGATCAATTTATTGGAACGTTTTTATGATGTTTCAGGCGGAAGTATCCGTTATGACGGTGTCGATACGAGAGACGTTTCTCGTGATGTTTTACGTGCCCAGTTTTCAATGGTCCTTCAAGACACATGGCTGTTTACTGGAACGATTTATGATAATATCAAATATGGGAATGATGATGCGACAGATGAACAAGTGATCGAAGCCGCTAAAGCTGCCCATGTTGATGAATTTGTTCGTAAATTGCCTGATGGTTATGATACGATATTAAACGAAGATGCAAGTAATATCTCACAAGGGCAACGTCAATTGATCACGATTGCTCGAGCTTTCTTAGCAAATCCAGATGTCTTGATCCTAGATGAAGCAACATCAAGTGTTGATACACGTACGGAGATCTTGATCCAAAAAGCGATGAACCGCTTATTGAAAAACCGTACCAGCTTTGTAGTAGCTCATCGCCTATCAACGATTCGTGATGCGGATAATATCATCGTGATGAATCAAGGCTCGATCGTTGAAACAGGCAATCATGATACGCTCATGGAAAAAGATGGGTTTTATGCAGATCTATACAACAGTCAGTTTACAGAAGAAGCTTCATAATAAGATATAATAGGTTATAATAATCCTTATAGGGTTATCAAAGCGGCGTTTGAAAGATAAAAAGTTTTATCGAAAAGACGCCGCTTTTTTTACATAAAGAAGATTTTTTGTCTGCCGAATCGGATAATTAGATGAAAAATAAGACAATCTGAGAATTAATTCAACAAAAACTAAGATATTGCTTGAAAGAAAAGAGAAGCATCGTTAAAATAAAGCTTAACGTAGAGGGGAGCAAGAAATTATGAAAGTTTTTGATTTG